>JBGPRV010000034.1:0-10584 GCA_041489785.1 Dehalococcoidia bacterium
ACAGACATATGCTAGAATAAACTAGTTTATTTCCAGAGTAGCAGATGTCAATGGGACTCTGTAGGGTTTGCTTCCGACTGGTAAGGAACCGAGTCCTTATCTTGGACAAAGAACAGGAGAGACACTACTCCCTCTCCTCAGACATGACTGACCAGCAAGAGCCTGAAAACAAACACCAGTTAGCAAACCCGTGAGATATACCGGGATATATTAGGTAAATAAACATAGCTGGAGAGGAAGGCGGTTTACAGAGGATAAAAGCAGGCAACGTAGTGGTCGTTGCTAACAAGCTTGAGCTCTGGCTCAAATTCACGGCACTCGTCGCTGGCCCGAGAACATCGGGGGTGAAAAGTACAGCCGGGCGGTGGATTGGCTGGGCTGGGTACCTCACCAGGAAGGACAATGCGACCGACCCTTCTCGTAGGATCAGGGACTGGCGTTGCCGCTACCAGGGACTGGGAATAGGGATGACGTGGTGTGTGAAATATCTCCTCCGGCCTTCCCATCTCCACCACCTTACCCACGTACATCACAGCGATATAATCACAGACACTCTCGGCAATCAAAAGTTCATGGGTGATGTACAGATAAGTAAGGCCAAACTCTTTCTTGAGGTCTTTCAAAAGGTTCAGGATCTGCGCCTGGACAGAGACATCCAGAGCAGAGGTCGGTTCGTCAAAGGCGATAAACTCCGGTTTCGTAGCCAGGGCACGAGCGATGGCGATGCGCTGGCGCTGACCACCGCTAAATTGGTGGGGATAGCGCTCCAATTGCCCTGCGCTCAACCCAACCGTGCCCAACAGCTCCTTGACCGCCGTCTCCGTCGTCTGGTCGGAAACGACCCGGTGTATCCTCAGAGGCTCAGCAACTATACTCTTTATCTTCATGCGCGGATCAAGGGAGGTAAAAGGGTCCTGGTGGACGAGCTGGGCACGGCGACGAAATGAGTGGACCCTGCGACCGGAAAAGGTCGTTAGGTCATTCTCTTTTAGAAGAGAAGTCAGCTTACTACTGTTCCTGCCCAGCGACTCTAACTCTTCTATCTCTGCCTTCACCTCATCGGGGACATCAAAATAAATATGGCCGCTGGTTGGTTTCAAGAGACGGACAACTGTCTTGGCCAGTGTCGTCTTGCCGCAGCCCGATTCGCCGACAAGCCCGAGCCATTGCCCCCGCTTAATCGCCAGGCTGACGCCATCCACCGCCTTGACTGCTCCCACCGGTCTTCTCAAAACACCACCCAGTATTGGGAAGTATTTCTTCAATCCTTTGATATCAACTAAGGTGCTCATAGATTAAGTCATAGATTAGAAAAGATGACAGGCCACCATATGGTCCTTGGAGACCTCTTTAAGTTTGGCTCTCTCTTGCTGGCAAGTCGGCATGGCGCTTGGACACCGCGGGTGAAAGCGGCAACCTGGCGGCGGGTTGAACGCGTCAGCCAGCGCCCCGGGGATGGTCTGCAGTTCCTTTCCAGGCTTGGGAACGGCATCCAGCAAAGCCTTGGTATAAGGATGCAAGGGGTGGAGAAACATTTCCTCGACCCCGGCTACCTCGCAGAGCCGGCCGGCGTACATAACCGCCACCCGGTCGCAGACTTCAGATGCCACTCCCAGGTTGTGAGTGATAAAGAGAACGGAGGCTCCTTTGTCCACCTTGATGCGGCGGAACAGTTCCAGCATCTGCGCCTGGATAGTGACGTCAAGCGAGGTGGTCGGCTCGTCGGCGATGAGAAGCTCCGGAGAGCAGGCCAGTGCCATGGCAATCACCGCCCTTTGTTTCATCCCACCGGAGAGTTCGTGAGGATAGTGAGCAGCCACGCGCTCAGGATCGGGGATTTCTACATCTTTCAGCATACTAACCGTGAGCAACCTGGCTTCATCTTTTAGTCGCCAGAGCAGCCGCCTGAACAGCGGAAGATGGCTCAATAGGCGGGGCTCAACGGGATGAGACTCCTGGGCTATCTTGTTGTAAAGCCTGCTCTGCCAGTGCCACAAAGGCCTCCTCATGCTGGCGGCAAGCCCGCTTCCGTCCTTTAGCAAGCTGTCTACCCGCTGCTTGGCCCGGTAGCCTAGCTCTTGGTGCTGGTGAAGTAGGAAAACTTCGGAGATCTGATCACCGATGGTATAGACGGGATTTAAGGCAGACCCCGGCTCCTGGAAGACCATGGATATCTTGTTGCCGCGAATTGACCTCATCCTATCCTCTCTCAATTTCAGCAGCTCAACTTCACGGCCGAGGCCCTTGTCAAAGAAGACGATGCTCCCCGATTCTATCTTGCCGGGGTAGGGGATAAGGCGCAGGATAGCCAGGGCAGTCATCGTCTTTCCCGAACCGGTTTCACCCACTATTCCCAGCGTTTCTCCCTGCCGGATGTCCAGGTCCAGGTCATCGATAGCGTAGACAACGCCTTCGTAAGTATGAAACCTGACGGTAAGGTCTCTTATTCTGATAAGGTCTTCCATCTGTCTTATCGCCTCGCCAACCTCGGATCAAAAATATCCCTGAAGGCATCACCGAGAAGATTCCAGCCGAGCACGAAGAAGAAGATAAAGAGGCCGGGAATAGTCACCGCGTACCAATACTTCAGAGGATCGTTCATCGGTCCTACAATCCAGTTTTGGGCGAACTGAGTTAACTGCCCCCAGTCGGCGTAGCCTTCGGGGGCGCCCAGGCCGAGAAAGCTTAGCGCTGCTGCTGACAGGACTACCGCCCCTATGTCCAGTGAAGCCATGATAAGGGCGGGGTAGATAGCATTCGGGAGCACATGGCGAATTATGACCCGTCCGCTGGATGCGCCCAGGCCGCGAGCCGCCTCCACATAGTCCTCCTCACGCACCTGAAGTATGTCGCCGCGGATGAGCCTGGCATAAGAGGGCCACCAGACCACGCAAAGAGAAATCATGACGCTTTTCATGCTGGGCCCCAAGACGGCCACCAATGCCATAGCCAGAATCAGCCAGGGGAAGGCCATGAAGACATCTGTGATGCGCATGATAACCTCGTCAAGAACACCGCCAAAGTAGCCAGCCAGGCTGCCCAACACCAGCCCTAGGAGAAGCGTAATGCCTATCACGATGAACGCCACGCGAAAGGCAGTGCGGGCGCCCCAGACAACCCCATAGAAGATGTCGTACTGGCCCTGGGTGGTGCCAAAGGGATGCTCGGCGCTAGGTGGACGTGGTTCCGCCCAGTAACCGTCGCGGGGTATCATATATGGATCATTATGACCTGCCGGCGTGGGAGCAATCAGAGGAGCAAAGATGGCGATGACAATAAAGATGCCAATGAACACAACCCCAGCCACGGAAAGTGGGTTCTTGACAAGCTGCCGTGCGGTAAATCTCCAGTCGCTCATTGCACTGTTCCTCCCAGCCTGACGCGCGGGTCAACCCGGGTGTAGATAACGTCCACAATCAGGTTGACCAGCACAAACATGACGCCCGTAAATAACGCAAAACCCAATATCGATGCTATATCTAGCCGAGACGCTGCCTGATACGCCCACCAGCCGATGCCCTTATAGGTAAAGATGCTCTCGGTGATCACGGCGCCACTGGCCAGGCCGGCAAACACATAACCCGACACCGTTATCACCGGGATGAGGGCATTCCGGCGGGCGTGCTTATTGACCACCACTCTCTCAGAAAGCCCCTTAGCCCTGGCGGTGAGAATGTATCCCTTGCCCAGGGACTCCAGCATGCTGGAGCGCATCAGCCTCATAATAAAGGCGATGTTGACTGTCGAAATGGTGATCACCGGCAGGATAAGATGCTTTACGGCGTCCAGAAGAACCGGCCCGTTAAGATTCAGGATGGCGTCAATAGTGTTAATTTGAGTGTAACGGATAAACCCAGCGGAGTGAACCACAAAGTCCATCTCGACGCTCAATCGACCTGGCGGCAAGAAACCCCTCAAGAGACCATAGAAGATCATCATCAGTATCAGCCCCAGCCAAAAGGTGGGCAGCGACCATCCGGAGATGGCCATTATCCGTGTTGCATGGTCAAGGGGCTTGTCCTTGTGGGCGGCGGCCCTGGTACCCAGGAAAATGCCCGTGAAGACGATAAGCGGTGCGGCAAATATAGCCAGCTCCAGCGTAGCCGGCAGAAAACTCCGGATAGCGTCCCAAACAGGCATCCCCACCACATCTGACCAGCCCAGATTACCGTGTAGTACCTGAGTAATCCATGTGCCGTACTGTATGAAGAACGGCTTGTCAAGACCGAACCTCTCGATGATACCGGGCAAATCTGACAGGTCGCGGATACCTTGGACGTAGAGAGAGGCTCGCTCTATCGGGGAGAAGAGCATGGTAACGCCGAAGATGAACAGGGTGACCCCGAGAAGGACCGGGATCAGAAGAAGCAGGCGCCGGATGATGTAAGCTCTCAGTTCCAAATCACACCTTTATACCATGGAGAGACCCCCGCTGGCAAGCGGGGGTCTCTTGATTTGTCTCAGCAGGCTCACCTAGAGCTCTGCAACATCACTATGGTTCTACGATGTTGAAATTGAAGAAGAAAGCATCAATGCTCATCGAGGGTAAGTTGTAGTAGTAATTCAGGCGATTGAGATAGGTGTCCATTTCGTTATAGTTACTCCCCGGTACATCGACGATGTCGGCATCCCCGGCCAGGAGAGCTGCCTTTCGGCTAGTCCATCCCTCTACGACTGAGGTGACGACATGCCCAAACGGGACAGGCGTGACGCCCTGATTCCAGTAGGTCGGGTTCTTGTCCAGTGTAATGGAAACACCCTTGCTCCACGTGTTCAGCTTCCACGGTCCTGTACCCATGGCAACGTCATAGAGCCCAGTGAGGCCAGCAGTCGCCGGGCGATAAACCCTGGTAACATCCTCTTGGGTGCCATTCCAGTCGCCCCGAGTGTTGATGCACCAATTCTTGTCGACAACCGAGGCCCATGACTGGGTCAGAATTTGCTTGAACGGCACCACCCAACCCGCACTAGTCAGATGAAACACAACGTCATTTCCGTCAACTGTTATCGCGTCATCAACTAGTGTGAAATTACCAGGTTGACGGCAATCCAAACCATAGTTACCTAACAGCGGGCTGTAAAACATCCAGCAAGGCCCGCTGGCTCTGCGTATGACCATCACCCGCTCGATAGAGTATTCGACATCTTGGGCGGTCAGAGGGTCACCATTTGTGAAATTGACGCCAGAACGGATCGTGAATCGCAACGTGTTATCCGTGGCATTGAACGTGCCAGTGTCACTAGCCAAAAGCGGGATAAAGTCGGTAGTACTGGTCCCGTTGTAATACAACAACGGCTCATAGATCAGTTCTATCTGCTCACTGCTGGCAGTATCGTAGGCCCAGCATGGGTCAAGGGTCCGCGCATCTCCGATGGTCTGATAGATAAAGGTATCATTGTGCGCAAATGGTAACCCATTCGCCGTGGTCGTTGCGTTCTCCGCCTTGGTCAGATCTATGAGACGCCCCGGATAGGAAGTTTCACAGGGGTTGTAGTAGAAGCCACTTATATGCCCGGTGAAATAGCGCCTGGCTAGCGGCTGGGCCCCCATGATGCCAGGGGCATCGTCGTGGTAAATTTGCGCTAGATCAGCGTAGTCTTGTAGTTGCTGCGTGGGATTGAGTTCCGCAAACGCTGCGGCGATCAGGGCGTCGATTGTAGCATTGCCGTAGTGTTGTAGCGCGGCGAAGTCACCAGCGCTGGCCATAAACGGAACGACGTAGTCATCGGCGTGGGGGTAGTCGGGCAGCCAGCCTATCTGCCACATGGGCAACACAGAAGACTCCATTTTATCCAGGTAAGTCGGCCACGATATCGGCAGGATGCTCACCTGCATGTTCTCACTGATCGCACCTATCCCCTCAGCCAGGAGATCACAGGCAGTCTTACGCACCAGGTTGCCCGCGTTGTAGGTGAGCGTGAATTTGAATCCGATGTCCGAGAGGTTGCCCCACCCACTGTGCTCGAGGTAGTACTTGGCCAGTGTTAAGTTATAGCTATACTTCGGCGTAGTAGCACAGTAGCCGTAGAGCCCTTGAACGATTGGCGAGGCCACCACCGCGCCCTGATCCTGCAGAGCCTCGTGGATGTAAGTGTCATAGTCAAAGGCATAGCTAAAACCTACGCGCGTGTTCGTGTCATTGAAGAAGCCCGACGGGATACCATTGCCGTCCAGTGCACCACTGCCGATATACGGATTGGTTGATCCACCACCTCCTCCACAGCCCGGAAGCACCATCGCTATGATGCCTATCAGTGCTATAATAGTCACTATAAGTTTTTTCACGATATTTTGCTTTTCCCTCCTTTACTGAATTTGCCAATAGTTTTGTTCTCCGAAATTTCATCCGATAGGCATCACCTCCCTCTTTTTGAATTTGTTTTGTCTTTAAGAATACGCTGCTTATATTAAAATCTTGTTAAGTAGGTCTGTAAATAAGCAATTCTTTCCAGCTCTTTTTTGACAGTCTGCCCGCGCCTGTAGGAAAGCCGGTAAACCTGGGGGACAGACGCCCGGCACCTCTCCGATACTAATTCACGAAGGCAGCCGCACGAACATAAACCTCACTCTTTTTCGGACAGAGACAATGGTTGCGCCTAGCTGCAACTACTGTGAACTCGCATTATAACGTGCCTCTGAGAATTTGTCAATAGGAAAGATGGCCAGACACAGTTTTCGTAATCTTAACTATACCGGCTGCCAGGTAATTGAAGTCTGAGAATAGTTTGAGGCTCTGCCGGATGCCTGAGGAACGCAGGTGAGTCGAATATACTCCCTTCCAATCAAGCTGCTGTGGCTCAAAAACCGGGCCGAAGGCTCTTAGGACAAGATCTTAACAAATGACAAGCTGAGATATGGAATGACATAGGGCTCACGGTGTAGGCCCTGCCATACCTCCGCGTTTGGCAGCAGGGATACGCGGAAAGGCCGACTCAGCATCCTTTGGTCTGGGCAGGCCTCCTTCTACGCACGAAGAAAACCACCAGTCCCACTGCTATCAGCGCTACTAGTATCCAGGTCCACCACGGAATCCGAATAGCTGGAGTTTCCCACATATTTGTACCTGCTACCCTGGCGGTTGCTGTAAACTCGGGATAAGTTGAGGATATCTCCACCATCACCCCGGTCAGCTTATCCCAATAGTAAGTAACCTCAGCCTCATTATACGAGAGGTTTGTATAGACTACCGTCCTGCTTGCTCCCGCGTAAGTTCTTGTAGCTTCGCCTTCTATTGTCGCGTTGCCATACTCAGCTATGTAAACGGAGTCTCCTATTGTTCGGTCGGCGGAAATAACAATGCCTGCGAGCACAGGGTCTTCGATATCGGACGCAATATCTACAGTCGCGTTGCCGCTATGTTGGGTTCCGTCAGACACGTGCTGCGTAAACCGCACGGTAGCGGTCGTGCCTTCAACGCTTAGAAATTCCAGCTTCAACCAGTCTGGGTACGTCTCACCGGCAGGCCAACCGGTAAACGTATAGTCGAACTTTACCCAGTCGCCAGGCTCAACGCCCACATGACCGGCCTCAACACCCACAAAATTAGCTGTGATGGAGTAGTCATCCGCCATGGTGATGGTGGTTACAGTAGCATTGACACTTTCAATGGTGTCTACATCACCAGTCCAGCCAACAAAGTAATGGCCTTCGTCAGCTTCAGCCGTCAAGTTAACGACGGTAGTAGCATTATAGGCAAAAGTTCCCTCTCCAGGTTCAGTAACCGACCCTCCGGAAGTACTGGAGATAGTGAGAGTATAGGATTCGCTATTGCCACTGACATTGCCACCAAAGCTTACCATAACAGCAATCAATGCTACCGTAATGAAAAAGATGCTAAGTCCTACTAAATAATGGTATCTCGTCAACCTCAGTATTGTCTCCATAGTGGGCCTCCTTGGATTAAGAAGGATTCTTTTCATTGGCTCTCCAATCATTCTATTATACCTCCAAGTAGCCTCAGGTGGTAGATGTATATCAGGCCAGCATTTACTCAACCCAAGGGCTTAGGAAGCCTTTATTGGCTGGTTCAAATCCAGCCGCTGCCAGGTTTCATATCTAAAGGCCGCGATCAAGGATACTTATGTTGTCGCCGAGGTAACGCCCATCAGAAGGGTGATTCTTGCCCTGGTGTGGATTTTTCAATATACTGACAAGCATAATTGATGAAAGCAGACAGGGAAATAACCAATCTCGTTATCACAGGTTTCTCAGGCACCGGTAAATCCTCGGTGGGTAAAGAAGTAGCCCACGGATTGCACTGGGACTTTTTGGATAGCGATGACGAGATAGTCAAACAGACTGGCAAGCCTATCGCCGAGATTTTTCGGGAGGATGGGGAGGGCAAGTTCCGGGAGCTGGAACGCGAGACTATCAAGAAAGCCTGCCAGCAAAGGCAGACAGTCATAGCTATTGGCGGCGGTGCCATAGTTGACCCGCAAAACTATGAACTGGTTGCCGCGAATGGGTTGATTGTTTGTCTGGAGGCTAACCCTGAGACAATCTATGAGCGCTTGTTCCGCGAGGCTGCTTGTAGTCCTGAGACCGAAGTCCATCCCCTTTTAGCTGTTGATAATCCGCTGGAACGCATCAGGCAGCTTAAAGCGTCGCGGCAACCCTACTATGCCAAAGCGGATTGGACAATCCATACCGACGGCTTAGGCGTCGGCCAGGTAGCAGAAGAGGTGATAAGGGCCTGGAGATTGCTTGGTGGCACTCACTCTCACCTCAATCCTCTCCCGTCAAGGGAGAGGGAATCAGACTCCGGGCTGCAAGGTAACGATGACATCGCCTGCTTGGTGGAGACTGCGACTCAAAGTTATCCTATCTTTGTTGGCTCTGGAAAAGGGTTGGGATAACGACACCATTGCGGCGGCCTTTTCAACCCGTTGACAACTGACCGACAAAGACATACCATACCGGTCATGGCGATAGGGTAATTCCCGGCCAATAGAATGAGCCCATCGATGGCTGCTTCCACAGACAAGTCCTCACAACGTTTCTTTCTCTCCTGGCTCAAGTGGGAGGGCATATTGTGGGGGTCTTGGCTTGAGGGAAATCCCGGGTACAATTGTCTGTGGGAACGTTACATGTGACTCAAATCCCGGATGTATGCACTGGTCCCATTAGGCACAAGGCAGGTAAACTACTATTTCGATTCACATAAATTTTTTGCACCGCCCCCATGATGTTCCGTCCAATCTGAGCGAGGGACAGGTCAAAAAGAGCCTGAGGAACAGTATCCTTGATGGCTCGGCTTATTCCATAATGCTCGGGCTGACTCAGAACTACATCACGCCATACGCACTGACAATGAAAGCAACCACCCAGCAGATTGGCTTGCTCACCAGCGTGCCCAATTTCACCATGGCAGCGGCTCAGTTCGTAGCTCCGGCCCTCTCCGAAAGGATGGGGAGTCGCAAGGGTTTTATACTCCCCATGGTGCTCATGCATGCTTTGATGTGGCTGCCGATTCTCCTCATTCCCTATCTGTTCCAGACACACCAGGTCTGGTGGCTGATAGCGTTCATGACTTTGAATACCGCTTTTGATTCTGCCGTGAACCCCGCGTGGGGAAGTATGATGGCGGACCTGGTGCCGACGCAGATGCGCGGCCGGTACTTCGGCCTGCGCAACCGCATTACCGCCTTTGTCTCCATGACATTCAGCTATGCCGCTGGGGGCATCTTACAGTTGCTCACCGGCAATACCGACCTGGCTTTCACCATCATATTTATCGGGGCAATGGCATCACGGCTGGTCTCGCTCTATTTCCTGTCAAAGATGTTCGAACCATTGAGCCCGGCGACCGAAAAGCGGAGCCACGAAAGCACGCTGAAAATAGCGCGGGGCTTGTTCTCCACCAACATCGGCATGTTCATAATGCTCTGTGCCCTGATGAATTTCGCGGCGACTCTTGCCGGACCGTTTTTCGCTCCCTATATGCTAGAGGACCTTAATCTCAGCTACATCGTCTATACCGCCCTCAACTCCGCGGCGGGCCTGGCGACCGTCGGTTTCATGACATGGTGGGGCAAACGAATAGATAGGGCAGGAAGTATCAAGGTGTTGAAAATCACGTCCCTTTTTGTTCCATTTGTACCGCTCGGGTGGCTGCCAAGCCACAGTCTATGGTGGCTCACCATCATGCAGATATTTTCGGGGTTTGCCTGGGCGGGCTTCCAGCTTTCCAGCGGCGTCTTTATCTTCGATGCGGCTCCCCCGCAGAACAGGACGCGTTACATAGCTCTTTACAACTCTCTGATATACCTCGGTTGCAGCGTGGGGTCTCTGGTTGGCGGTATTGTGGCGCCACTCTTGCCACCTATCATGGGGAGTTATTTCCTCTCAATCTTTGCAGTTTCAGGAGCGGCCCGGCTGGCGGTGGCGCTGTTTTTCCTGCCGCGCATCAAGGAAGTACGCAAGGTGCCACAGGTTGAAGCCAGTGAATTGCTCTTCAGCGATTTTCAGCGCCCCTGGATAGATCGGGCATACGGCTATGTGGTGGCCTATTTCCGCCGTCGGAAAATAGACTGACGATGGTCAAATCTCTTGGACCACAAAATACTAGAATGTTACCTGTCACC
>JBGPRV010000035.1:0-10578 GCA_041489785.1 Dehalococcoidia bacterium
CTCACTCTGGCGGTATCCGATTTCGCCATGCTCTGTAAATCCCTTCGCCCGCTGCCAGAGAAGTGGCATGGGCTAGCTGATGTAGAAAAACGCTATCGACAGAGATATCTCGACCTTATTTCCAATGAAGAGAGTAGAAGCATTTTTATTTTACGTAGCAAGATTATCACTGCCATAAGAAGTTTTCTCGATAAGCAGGGGTTTATGGAGGTAGAAACTCCTGTGCTTCAGCCCCATGCTGGCGGAGCGCTAGCACGCCCCTTTGTCACCCATCATCATGCCCTTGATGAAGACCTCTATCTGCGAATTGCCCTGGAGCTCCACCTCAAGAGACTGGTGGTCGGCGGCTTTGACAAAGTTTACGAGATGGGGCGTACCTTTCGCAATGAGGGCATTTCTGTTAGACATAACCCGGAATTCACCTTGCTTGAGTGCTATCAAGCTTATAGCGATTACAATGACATGATGAGATTGGTTGAGGAGATGTTCTCTCATATAGCTCAGGAGGTTCTGGGCAATACCAGGCTTGCTTGCAACGGCCAAAACATTGACCTTGGTCTCCCATGGCAAAAACTTTACCTTCGAGAGGCAATAAAAAATTATTGTGGCATTGATTTTGAAGATTATCCTGATGCCGCTTCACTGAGGACACGGATGGCAGAGCTGGATATGAATGTTGATCCAACTAAAGGGAGGGGCAGGTTGATAGAAGAATTGATTTCCACTTTTGTCGAGCCCAACCTTGTTCAGCCAACTTTCCTTCTGGATTACCCTGTGGAAATGTCACCTCTGGCCAAGAGGAAGCGGGGTGATGACCAGCTGGTAGAGAGATTTGAGGGTTTTGTGTATGGCATGGAGGTTGCCAATGCCTTCACCGAGCTTAATGACCCCCTGGAGCAAAGGGAAAGGTTTCGCCAGCAGCTAAAAGAACGGGTTGCCGATGAGGAAGTGGAAATCGCCGATGAAGATTTTCTGCAGGCTTTGGAGTATGGGATGCCACCTACCGGTGGTCTGGGGATAGGCATTGACCGCCTGGTGATGCTGCTTACTGGGCAGCAATCTGTCCGGGAAGTGATACTTTTCCCCCAGCTAAAGACAAAAGAGTAAAAATACAAAATGGCGAGGCAAGGTATGACAAATCCTAAGATGGGGAAGAAGCCAGGAGTCAGAAGTCAGTAGAGGGGAGGTGGCTACTGACTACTGAATTCTGACTACTGACTACTTTCGGAGGTTAGAGCTTACATATGCTTGATATTAAGCTTATTCGTGAAAATCCTGAGCTTGTTCGCCAGGCTCTGGAGAAAAGAGGCGATAGCTTTGCTCTCGATAACATCCTTGAGATTGACGGCCGTTATCGCAGCTTGCTTCGTCAAACCGAGGAACTCCGTGCCGAACATAACGAGGCCAGCAAACAACTGAGCAAAAGCAAGGAAAAACCACCCCAGCGCATCGCCCAGATGCGTCAATTGGGAGAGCAGATATCTTCCTTGCAGCAACAGACCAAAGAAGCCAAGGCTAACCTTGATTCCTTGCTACTGGAGTTACCCAACATCCCCCACCCCAGCGTGCCCTTAGGGGGAGGCGCAGCTGATAATGTGGTAGTGCGTACCTGGGGCAAACCACAGGAATTTTCCTTCAAGCCCTTGCCTCACTGGGAGTTGGGAGAAAAATTGGGCATAATAGATTTCCAGCGGGGTGTGAAGCTCTCAGGGACCAGGTTTTATGTTCTCAAAGGGCTGGGCGCACATCTTCAGCGAGCGCTTATCTCATTTATGCTCAATGTCCATGTAAGCGAGCATGGCTATAAAGAAATCTATCCTCCGTTCATGGTAAAGCGAGAGTGTATGGTCGGCTCAGGAAATTTACCCAAGTTCGGCGATAATTTATATCACGACGAGGAAGATGATTTTTGGTTCATACCCACGGCGGAGGTACCGTTGACCAACCTGCACCGTGATGAAATATTAAGTGCCGATAGCTTGCCCCTTCATTATGTTGCCTATACTCCTTGCTTCCGTCGAGAGAAGATGGCTGCCGGCACGGACACCAGAGGCATTAAGCGTGGGCACCAATTTGATAAAGTGGAGCTCTACAAGATTACCGACCCTGAGAGTTCTGATGAGGAGCTGGAGAAATTGGTAGCTGATGCTGAGGATATATGTCGGAGGCTGGGCATACCTCACCGCGTGGTGCAATTATGTACTGGAGACCTCGGTTTTGCTGCCTGCAAAACATATGATATTGAGATGTGGGCTCCTGGCTGTGCTGAATGGCTCGAAGTCAGCTCTTGCAGCAATTGCAGTGACTTTCAAGCGAGGCGAGCCAATATTCGCTATCGCCCTGAGCCGGGCGCCAAATCCGAGTTTGTTCACACGCTCAATGGCTCAGGATTGGCTCTACCACGAGTCCTTATCGCTGTTCTGGAAAACTATCAGCAAGCTGATGGCACAGTATTAATTCCTGAAGTATTAGAGCCTTACTTGAAAGTAACATAAGCACCGCTTATGAGCGGTGTACTATAAACTGTTACTCTCAATAAACTATAGCTGGAGGTGACACCATGACAGACTGGACCCAAAAAGCGGAAGCACTGAACAGACTCATAAGACCCCTGACCTTCCCTCTCGCCGTTAAGCTGGTTAAAAGCGTTGACGAATTCCCTGAAAAGACCCGCCGCCCTTCCAGGGACATGGGATTCAAGACAAATGTCTGCGTTGGTATGACGATGGCCCGCAAATACGGCTGGACAGTGGGCATGACGGCCGATGATAACGCCTGTCTAATTGCAGCCTATACCTACGGATGGAGCGAACCTGAATCTGGGGCCAAGAAAGCCCTGACCGATTTCATGATAATAATGAAATACGCAGCTAACGAGAATGCAGCAAAGACCACGATGGAGGCTGTAGACCAGGTTAAGCTAAGCAAGGGCAAGTATGCCGGTGTGGTTTTCTCTCCACTGGAGAGAACAAAAATCGACCCGGATTTGGTCATGATATTCTGCAATCCCGCTCAACTGATGCGGCTGGTGCACGGAGCCACCCAGGAAACTGGTGTAGCTGTGCAGTCTATGTTCAGCGGCCGGGGCGGGACCTGCACTGAAGGAGTCCTGCAAACATTCAAGACCAGGGAGCCCAAGGTAGTGCTTCCAGGAAACGGCGATAGGGTCTGGGCGATGGTGCAAGATGAGGAGATAGCCTTCGCTATGCCGGCAAACTGGCTTGACCCGGTTATAAGGGGGCTCGAAGCCACCCACCAGACCGGCATTCGCTACCCCATACCGGTAGACGTAAGACACGAGCCGCTGTTCCCGGGACAGCTCAAGGACGCCGCATCCAGGGCAGCTAAATAGAAGCACCCCTTGTGTGTCATTGAGAGGAGTGCGATTCTTCGCTTATGCTCAGAACAGGCTCCGCAATCTTCCCGCTGTCTTTGCGAGGAGCCAAAGGCGACGAAGCAATCTCGGTGGAGGGGATAGAGATTGCCACGCACCTTTCAGGTGCTCGCAATGACAACCTCATAAATCAGCCAGCTAAAAAATGAGGCTAATAAGAGCTAGCAATTAAACCGGGAATTCTGCTCAATGGCGTTTTCGATGTGTTCGATGCGTTTGGCTTTTCCTTTGTCATCGAGTTCTATGGCTACGACGTCTATGCGCCATAAAGCAGGGAGATTTTGGTGGGTAGTGGTATAAGTCAGTGCTGAGGCGATGAGTCTCTCTTTTTTGGCCTGTGTTATGGACTCCTCAGGAGTGCCGAAGTCCAGATTGCTCTTGGTACGAACCTCGACAAAGACAAGGCAGTCCTTCTGCTGGGCGATGATGTCAATCTCCCCATGATGGCAACGAAAACCTGTCTCGCGAATGCGGTAGCCACGCTTTTTGAGGAATTTCTGGGCTGTTTTCTCCCCCAGCTTACCAACTTCTTGGCGGTCCATCACATGATCGTTCAGAGACACTAGCGTTGCTTACTGCTTGTGATAGGCTTCGTAATATCGCTTTTCAGCTTGAATCATCTCTTTGCGAAGCTTATCAAGCTTTCGTTCTAGGTCCGTAATCTCCTTATAGGCAGCGGCGTCAAAGATACGCTTCGGGGACGGAATCGGTTTACCGATTTCGAGCTGACCGACTGATGAAAATTGAAGAAGCAATTCCTTATACCTCTCGTGTTCTTCGAGGTATCTTACGACTAAGTTTCTGTATTCTTCTAGCTCTTTCCTATCCATGCTACCTCCTCACCTAAATTATACTACTTGCTAGCTCAATGCAATTTGTGGATAGCTTACTAAGAAAATCTAGCCAGGCTTGAAACCCGTTGTTATTCTCACCAGTCATTTGGAGGTAAGCTAACAGATTCTCCATTGCGCATAAACCTGCATTACCTCTGGGTGCCCTGCCCGCGGTGAAAAAACATAGCCTTTAGTTACTTCCTGTATTTCTTTTCTGCTGTTACTACGCGACCTACTGGAATCTCTAATACGGGCACGGCCCATGTGCTTATCCCAGCAAGTCCCATCGGGTATTGGGTAGCAGCTAAGGCCTCGTTGCTGTCGGCATCTACGACTGAAATAGCTAAGGTTGTGTTTTGCGGAAGGCCGCTAAATGCCATTCCCTGACAGGCATACTGAGCTATGGTCTTTTGCCCCGGCGTTTTAGCTATCTTATCGGCGATCTGTGCTAGCTCCGCGACTTTAGTGGTATCACACATTGCGAATATCAAAAACTTCATTTTACTCCTCCTTTCTTTGTTTTCTTGCTGCAAAGGCAGGGCACCCGGAAGCATGTATGTTTTTATCTCATTCTGACGATACGACCTAGTCAATAGCAGATATCAGTCACAGCATATATTATACCACTTGCTAGCTCAGTGAAGCTTGAGGATAGCTTGAGGCTTTGTTGGAGTCGGAGCAAGCTACCAAAGTGTCCGTTAACCTCTGTCTCAAAAGTCTCTCATTTTCTCTAGCGATTCACATCAATTATCGCTCACCACCACATATCGCCAATACTTACGGGGCCTAGCGTGGAAGGACCGGAAACCTGTACATAGTGGGAATCGGACTTGAAGACAGGTACTTCGGTGACCTCTTGTCCCATAGTAATCTCGGCGAACTTGTCTACATCCTGACCTTGCGTGTTACCGGTATCGTCTACGAATACCAGGCCATCATCCGTTGTTTGGAATGCATCCAATGCATGACCCTCGCTAGAAGCAGTACCTGCGATGACCACAACAGCGCATCGAATACCATTGGCTTCCGCGTTATTATGCAACATCACGGCATAGTTTAGGCATACAAACGATGGGACCGAACCTGGGTAATCCTCAGTATGGTCATCTTTTAAGAATGCCTTCAGCTCAGCCATTGTTGGGTTATGTGCGTCCTGGTGATTTGTGATAGTAACATAACTGCCATCAGAGTATTTCAGATAGAAGTCATGACCAGGTATAGCATTAAGGACTAATCTGGATGTGCCCTCGGCAGGCAAGTCTATAGTCCGGCCTCCCCATGTCTGATTAAGGTAACTTTCCGCATCCGGATTCAATGCCAACTCATCGCTATAACCCGTATCTGCAGGGATGTTCGGAATCACGGTCTTGAGACCTGATACAAGCTTTGACAAGACAAATCCGATTATTATGATGACTACACACGTAAAGAGGACGCGTAATAGAGTAGGTAATATTCTCTTTTGTCCCTTCATTTTTTGTGGGGCTACTCTAGCTGTGGATATCTGTGTCTCTGAACGGGGAGACGACCTGGATATCTGTGTCGTAGGTGTGGATATCTCTGTCTCTGAAGGGAGAGGCAAGGTGACTTCCCTACTGCACTGCGTGCAAAACTTAGCGTCCTCAGACAACTCAGCCCCGCATGACTGACATGTCCGCTTGGTTATTTCTTTCCCGGTGTTCGCCCCCTTCCCATCTGACAGCTCAAACAACGTCTGTCCTGAAATCCCGCACTCAGGGTTTGAGCAGACATACCGTTTCTGTCTCTCAACCCAATTCACAGACAAATACCCGCACATCGGACATTCTATTTTGCCACCAAATCTCTCCTTTTCCTTCTTCTTTCCCCTTTTCTCGCAACAAACAGGACAGGTACAGGCATCTGGGTGCCCTCCATGTTTGCCTTCGTACCACCTAAACTCTCGCTCGTCCATCGTCCGTTAAATCCTCACCTCACTTCAAATTCTGTGGCTTGGTTACTCATCAGCCAGAGCACACATCGCAACCTAATTATACCACCTGCTCGCTCAGTGAAGTTTGAAGATAGCTTGAGGCTTTATCGTAGGTTAAGGCCGCCAAGCAGAACTAAATCAGGTATGTTGACAAAAACCCTCCCATCACAACAGAGAAAATGGCCTTTGCGCTGCCCACCAGAGGTATGCATCCAAGACTCCTAGGGAACTTCCTCTACATTCCTTTGCTAAATCAGACAGGATCTTATCATATTTTATAAGCCAGTCTTGAATCTGCTTCACGAATCTATAATAGTCCTCTCCCGACTCTGACTTCTTCCACGGCTTGAGCTTAACCCCTCTACTCTTCAATTCTTCCCAGACAGCAGGCCCGATGTAACTGTCCCACGGAGGCAAGCAACGGGGGCAAATCAGGTGCAGAACTTTCGTTGCTCCAACTTTACCTACCACTCCTCGGAACGATTCGTAAAGGTTCTCAATCTTGGATTTGAACTCAGCCAAGGGCATAGTTGCTAGGTCTTTTAGCCTCAGTTCTTCAAGTACGGCTGCGTTGTTGGTAATCACGGGCAAAAGGCCACTTTTCCAGTTAGGAAACTTCCAAAGCCCCGGTCCCATACTTCCCCATCCATATAGGAAAGATTGTACAACGCGAATCATCTCTTCCTCGTTGATGTTGTCCAAATCTATTAGCTTCGCCATATGTGCTATGGGCTGTTCATAACTAGAACTACCATGCTTAATCTCTAGCTCAACATATTTCCTGATTAAATTTTCTACATAGTTCACTGCTCCCTCCTTTCAAATCCACCGGCTGGGCTACTTTTTGCCACAAGGCCGCTTGATACTTAGCCTCACACTTAGGGTTCCCAATCGTCATCTGTTACATCTATTGAAGTAGCACGAGCCACTATTTTCGCTATTTCCTCTCCACTGACTTTCAATCGCTTCAAGAACTTCTTGTCTTCATCATCTGCCTTACGCCAAGCCTTTTGGTATTGTCCGACAAGCTGCTGCACATACATTGTATGGGGATCCATACCTTCCGCCATCGCTTCAATTGCCTTAGAGGTTGCGAGTGCCCAAGTTCTGTTAGCATCAAATGCCACATACCATGCGTAGTGCATCGCTGAGGCTGCCGCAGGTACGTTCTTTATCTCCTGATGACGCCTTAGAACCTCAGTTGCTGACTGAGCAAGTCGATTTGCAGCCTTGCACGCCTCTCTAGCAGCCAAAGGGTTCTCCGTAATAGAGTTACCATACTTGACCATCGCATTATTGTAAAGGTCGGCCTCCTTCGTCTGAAAGGTTACGACCCTAGTTTGTGCTTCAAAATAGGCTAAGCATTCTTGAAGCTCTTTACCGTCGATTTTGGGACTCCCAAACAAACCCATAAGGTTCCCTCCTTTCAGTTCAATTGTACCACCAGCTAACCGCTAATGGAAGACATGTGTGGGTGGGGGATTTTCTCAGAGGAAATTGTATTCAGTGGCACACTTTATTTTTGACTGAGCCACTGGCCAAGCCACCGATTATTAACTACGTTTTATTTAGTGTGTCGGCTCATCTGTATCCACACAGGTCAAATTGAATAGGCTGGTAGGCGGGACTGGCTGCCCCGAGGCTAAAGGGCCAGAGCTTTGGCTGGCGATGATATTCCTGACAGGGGCAAAGTATAGGCGGTGAATCGGCGAAGGCCCGAGCTTTTGCAGACAGGCCATATGTCTTCCTGTTCCATAGCCTTTGTGCCGGGCAAATCCATAGCCAGGATAAATTTGGTCGAATTCTTCCATCATATGGTCTCTGGTGACCTTGGCTATGATAGAAGCACAAGCAATGGAGAGACACAATTTGTCGCCTCTGGTTATTCCTCTTTGAGGGATGGGACATTGAGACAAAGTTACTCTATCAATAATGAGGAAGTTTGGTTGTTTGGGCAGTTTTTCCACCGCCTGCATCATAGCCAGCTTGGTGGCCTTGAGGATATTAATGGAGTCAATCACTTGAGAAGGAATGATGCCAGTGCCCACAGCCACCGCCTCCTTGGTAATCAAGTCGAAGAGGGATTCACGTTTCCTGGAGGTTAATTCCTTGCTATCACGAACTAGCCCAAGCCAGGGCAAATTGGCTGGGTGGGGCAGGATAACGGCGCTGGCTACTACCGGACCAGCCAGAGCTCCCCGCCCGACTTCATCGATGCCAGCGATAAGCTCGTAACCCTGCGATTTAAGATTATCTTCCTCGTCAAGGTTTGGAAATTGAGGCATATCTCTCCAAAGTCAAAAAGTAAAAATCAAAAATCAAAATGACAACCCGACATAAAATCAAAAATCAAACATAAAAAATCAAAGATAAGAAGTTGGTATCTTGCATTTTTATTTCTCCATTTGACATATAATCCCGCCCCCCAGTACCTCATCGAGATTGTAGAACACGATAGCCTGCCCCGGGGTTACCGCCTTTTGTGGCTGAGTAAAATGAACATCCACGGAGTCGTCACGGGGAAAGAGGATAGCTTCTGCTTCTTTTGACTTATAGCGTATCTTGGCCCTGGCTGTAATGGGCTCCCGCGGTGACTTGCCTGATATCCAGCTCAGTTTTCGGGCGGTAAGCTTCTGGCTGTAGAGCTCTTTCTCAGGGCCAAGCACGATTCTATTGCTTTCAGGCTCTATCCTTATGACGTAGAGTGGCTTGCCAGAGGCTAATCCCAGGCCGTGCCTCTGCCCGATGGTATAGAAGGCTATTCCCCGATGCTGACCTAATTTCTTTCCCTGGGTATCTACGATATCGCCAGGCAGAGTGGAAAATCTCTGGCTGAGAAAGGCGCCATAATTTTTCTGGGAAATGAAGCAAATATCCTGGCTGGATTTGGTTGCTGTGGGCAATCCCGCCTGCTTTGCCATCTGTTTAACCTCGTCTCTGTTATGCTCGCCTAAAGGAAATAGGACATGCCCGAGCTTTTCCTGGGTTAGAGTATAAAGAAAATAAGATTGGTCTCTGCCGGTGTCTGCTGCTTTAAGCAAGCGATGGCCATCACGGGAATGCTCTACTTTAGCATAATGGCCTGTAGCCAAATAATCAGCGCCCAGTGAGAGTGCTTTATCGAGGAGGAGGCCAAACTTTATGTGTTGGTTGCAGGCAACGCAGGGATTGGGAGTCCGCCCTTGTTGGTATTCCTGGCAGAAATAGTCAACTACATGGGACTCAAATTCCCTTTGTAGGTCAACTTGATGGTAGGGAATGCCTAAAATGCGGCAGATATTCTCCGCCCGATGTGTTTGGTAGTCGAGGCGGGGGGAATCCCAGAGGCGCATATGTATGCCTAGCACTTCATAGGGGGCTTCTTTGAGCAACAAAGCAGCGGCGGAGGAATCTACCCCTCCGCTCAATGCCACAGCGACTTTTCCTTTGGGCATAGGTGCTGTACAAGTATATCGCACAAAACGAATGGTGGCGAGATTGCTTCGTCGCTTACACTCCTCGCAATGACGGGTGGGAGGGTAATAACTGGCTCACCCTATCCCAGATAATCTCAGCAATTTTCCCTTTAGGTAGAGAGGCATCTATCATCAACCAGCGGTCAGGCTCAGCCGCGGCCATCTTGAGGTATCCCTCCCTCACCCGCCGGTGGAACGATAAATCCTCCAGCTCAAAGCGGTCTTTCAAGCTTCGCTTTCGTGCTAATCCCTGCTCAGGTGAAATATCCAAGAGGATTATGAGGTCGGGATTGAGATTCTTTGTTGCCATATTGTTGACCATCTTTATGGCAGTAAAATCAAGTCCCCGCCCATAGCCTTGATAGACCATGGTGGAGTGAGTGAAGCGGTCGCAAAGAACCACTTTGCCTTCTTCTAAGGCAGGACGAATTACCTCAGCCACCAATTGGGTACGGGAAGCAGCCAAGAGAAACAGCTCAGCCTGGGGCGAAATAGAGGAATCCCCTTTCCTCTTAAGTGTTTTTCTTAACTCGTTACCCAGAGCTGTGCCTCCCGGCTCATGGGTTAATACCACGGGGATGTTTTGCTGCTCGAGCTTTTTCAGCAAGAGCCTGGATTGGGTGCTTTTGCCGCAGCCTTCACCCCCCTCAAAGGTGATGAACAGTCCCAAGGATTACCTCGATTTCCTTTTGCCGCCAGGTTCCAGGCTCCGGTTACTAGGGTTGAAACCGCGGCGTCCAGCTACGATCCGCTGTAGATTATGGACATAGGTGGATTGGGTGTCACGGGGATAGAGGGCGTCCAGGCATTGCTTCATTTGGGCGGCATTATTGCTTTTAAGGACATAAATTGGTATACCCAGTGCTTCGGCATCCCGTATCTTTTGTGGCTTGCGGCGGTAATCACTTCGTGTAGTGAGGAAAATGTCAGCTTGCTTAAGGTCAG
>JBGPRV010000036.1:0-10379 GCA_041489785.1 Dehalococcoidia bacterium
ATATGCAGAATACACTTCGGGGAATTGATAAATGCGCTCAGCGATAGCATCGAAGCCAACACCCCGTTGTGGTGTTACTCGGACTTCGATTAAAGCCCATATATCTTCCTTTTCTAATTTAGGCCAGTTTATTATAGCTTTATATTTCAGAATAGTCCCATCTTTCTCAGCCTGCTTAATTATTTTTTTTACCGCACTGACAGGTTTATCCACCATGGTGGAAATCTGTTCCGGAGTTGCCCGGGCATTCTGTTCTAGAATTTCAAAAA
This sequence comes from Dehalococcoidia bacterium, assembly GCA_041489785.1. Lineage (GTDB taxonomy): Bacteria > Chloroflexota > Dehalococcoidia > GIF9 > AB-539-J10 > RBG-13-51-36. Next base: position 270 of record JBGPRV010000036.1, read on the forward strand.
TCTCCTTCATAAGTTCTCCTTAAAGTACCAGTTCAACAGCAGACCATCGGTCATCTGCTTCATTGTAACACAGTTCAAATAGTTTACCATCCTCAGTGACAACTCTGAATAGCCTTTTGCTTGGTTCCTGCCAGGCTTTTTCTACTGACTTTATTCCCAGTTCCTTTTCTTGCCAGACAAAAGACCGTGGTTCTTCGGCATAGACATAGCCCGAATAGCATTTCACTTTTATCTCCATATTTTGACACCGGTATACCACAAAATAGTTGACATAACAATGAAGCCTAACAGTCTAGTTTATCCTCTCAAGAGAGGATAAAGAGTAATGCGTCTTGAATGGCAGGTCTTGGTTTCATTGTAATACAGTTCAAGTAGTTTACCACCCTCGGTGACAACTCTGGAGCTTGTTGTAAAGTTGTGTTCTACTAATTGACAAACGTGATACGCTGAAGTAGTATCAAGAGAGACGAAAGATGAAAAAGGATTTGCTCTCAATAGCCGACCTTAACCGTAAGACAGTTGAACACCTCATAGAGCAAGCCTGGCGTATGAAAAAAGAGGGGGCGACGCCTCTCCTTTCAGGAAGGACCTTAGCTCTCCTCTTTGAAAAGCCTTCCTTGCGAACCAGGGTCAGTTTCGAGATGGCTATGTATCAGCTAGGCGGACACAGTATCTATCTATCTCCAGAAGAGGTAGGCTTGGGCAAACGAGAGGCAGCGGCTGATATAGCTCGAGTGCTCAGCCGCTATGTCGACGGCATTGCCGCTCGCACATTTTCTCAGGAAACTTTGCACATTCTCGCTGGCAATTCTTCTGTGCCCGTAATTAATGCCCTTTCTGACCTGGAACACCCCTGCCAGGCTCTTTCCGACCTTCTCACCATCTATGAAAAGAAAGGGCGGCTTCCTGGCTTGACTTTAGCATTTATTGGCGATGGCAATAATGTGGCCAATAGCTTGCTTCTCTCTGCCTGTCTAGTGGGCATGAATTTCCACCTCGCCTCTCCACCAGGCTATGAAATTAAAGGGGAGGTATTGAGTCAGGGGAAAAGATTCGCTATTCGGAGCGGCAGCCAGATTCAGCTAACCAACGACCCTTATGAAGCAGCCAAAGACGCTGATATAATATATACTGATGTATGGGTTAGCATGGGCCAGGAGGCTGAAGCAAAGAAACGCCGTCGTACTTTTTCAGGCTATCAAGTAGGTAATAAATTATTAAGCTTGGCTAAAAGAGATGTTTTGTTCATGCATCCCCTGCCGGCCCACCACGGCGAAGAAATTTCCACAGGGTTGCTAGATGACCCCCGGTCAGTGGTCTTTGACCAGGCAGAAAACAGGCTTCATCTGCAAAAGGCATTACTGGTGAAGCTGTTGTCAAATCCCAAGGTATCAGGCAAATGACCAGGCCTATTGTAGCCATTGTGGGTAGAACCAACGTGGGCAAGTCCACCTTGCTTAACCGCCTGGCGGACAGGCAGATAGCTGTGGTTGCTGATTTGCCGGGAACTACCAGGGACCGCGTTTTTGCTTTTGTTTCCTGGCAGGGGCGGGAGTTGACCGTGGTTGACACTGGTGGCTGGCAAGCAAAGCCACAAGGGTCTTTGGAACAAAAGGTCAAACAGCAGGTCGAAGCAGCTATTGCTCAAGCAGATGTCGTCATCTTTCTGGTAGATGTCAAAGATGGAGCTATTGCTGCCGATGAAGAAATTGCTGATGTACTGCGCGCCGCCAATAAGCCTATCATACTAGCAGTAAACAAGGTAGATTCTACCAAACAAGCAAATCAGGTGGCCGATTTCTATCGCTTGGACATAGGTGAGCCTATAGCTATCAGTGCTCACCATAATCGAGGGATAGACGATTTGATGGATGCTGTGTTAGCTTCTTTGCCCCCACAACCTATTGGTATTGCCGAGCCGGGAGAAGCTAAATTAGCCATCGTTGGGCGACCTAATGTAGGCAAGTCAACTTTGTTGAATGCATTGCTAGGGGAAGAAAGAGCCATTGTCCATGAGTCTCCAGGGACGACTCGCGACTCGCTTGATGCTATAATTCGGTGGGATGACAAGGAAATCTTACTTGTCGACACCGCCGGGATTAAACGGCGTGGGAGAGTGGATGTCGGAGTGGACTATTATAGTTTGCTTCGCGCCCTTCAGGCTATCAACCGCTGCGATGTTGCCTTGTTGCTAATCGATGCCAGTGAATTTATTACCGCCCAAGATATGCATATTGCGGGCTATATTATTGAGGTTGGAAAAGGCATGGTGCTCGTGGTCAACAAATGGGACCTTGTTCCCCGAGAACAAAGACAGGAGTTCAAACAAAATGCGGAGCAAAGACTTAGATTTGCCTCCTACACACCTATCATTTACATCTCTGCCAAACTAGGGCAGGGGATAAATAGGATTCTACCCCAAGCTTGGGAAATCTGGAAGGAAAGACAAAAGCGGTTGTCTCAATCAGAAGTTGACGAGTTAGTCAAACAAGCAGTAAGTAGCTATCCCCCACCCCGCACAGGTTCTAGGCGATTACACATTACTCGAGCCTCTCAAGATGAATCTCGACCAGCAACTTTCATTCTTAAAGTTAACGATCCTAAGCTAGTTCATTTTTCCTATCGGCGCTACTTGGAAAATAAGCTTCGCCAGGGTTTTGGTTTTCACGGCGTTCCTTTGAAGTTAATTTTCACCAAGGCCGCCCGCAAAATCAATAAAAAGATGGGGGTGGGAGCATGATGATGGCTAAGTTTGTGGCTGTGGTAATCATTGCTTATCTCCTTGGTTCCATCCCCTTTGGCCTGATAATAGGCAAACTTAAGGGTGGCGTTGATATCAGGGAACAGGGAAGCGGCAAGACTGGCGCCACTAATGTTATGAGAACCGTAGGGACCAAGCTCGGCGTCTTAACTCTGGTTCTCGATGTGGTTAAGGCTACTGTGGCAGTCATGTTGGCCACGGTAATTATAGACAACAGTAGCGGTATCTTAACTATTGGTAGCGTGTCTCTTAACTGGCAATATATAGCCCAAGTCTTGGCTGGCCTGGCAGCAGTAGCAGGACATACCTGGCCAATATTTGCCAAGTTTAAAGGAGGTAGGGGGGTAACTGCCTATTTCGGCACATTGTTCGCTATTTTCCCTCCCGCGGGTATATTCGGTGCTGAAGTTGTAGCTATAGCAGCATTGCGCAGCCGGCACATGTCCCTTGGTTCTCTTCTTGGAGCCTTAGCTGCTTGTTGCTTAATGATACCCTTAACCATCTTGTACAATTTCCCTCTTATCTATCTGGCTTATGGTTTAGTAGTTACCGCACTGCTCGTCTACCAACACCAGGACAATATCAAGCGCTTAAGACAAGGCACGGAACGCCAATTATGGTGAAAAAGTGCGAGAGGCCATGCCTTAAAGTTACTATCATAGGCAATACCTCTTGGGGCAATACTTTAGGCGTTTTGCTGAGTGATAAAGGGGCAGCGGTAAGACTATGGGCTCGAAGCGAGGCTGAGGCCAAAGAATTAAACCAGGGACGGCGTAGCTATTCCTCTACTAGCCACATTGGGGAAGCCTTAAGCGGGGCTAACCTGGCAATCTGGGCGGTTCCCTCCCAAACATTGAGAGAAAATGTCAGTCAAGCCAAGAATTATCTCACTAATTCGATGCTATTGATGAGCGCCGCCAAAGGATTGGAAGTAAGTAGTGGTAAGAGGATGTCACAAGTGCTGGCAGAGGAGATTGCTCCTTCCTTAAGAGGGCAAATTTGTGTTCTCTCTGGTCCTAATCTGGCCGGGGAAATTACCCAAGGCCTCCCGGCGGCTTCGGTTATTGCCGCTCAGGATATAGCTTTAGCGGAAAGAGCGCGGAAACTGATGGAGTCGCCCAAATTCGTTCTATATACTAGCGATGATGTTATTGGAGTTGAATTAGGCGGGGCCTTGAAAAACATTATAGCTCTGGGTGCCGGCATGATAGATGGACTAGGCTTAGGTGACAATGCCAAGGGGGCTTTTATTGCCTGGGGGTGGACTGAGGTTGTTTCCTTGGGGGTAACTTTGGGGGCTAGGGCTGGCACTTTTTATGGTCTAGCCGGTTTAGGCGACTTGATAGCTACTTGCTCCAGCACTCTAAGCCGCAATCATTATGTTGGCTACGAACTGGCTAAGGGGCGCTCTTTATCTGAAATATCTGCCTCTATGCCCCACGTCGCCGAGGGAGTTGCCACCACTGCGGCAGCCCACCAGCTGGCGAAAAACCAGGGGCTTAAATTACCCCTTATCAACCTTATTTATAGGATTTTTTTTGAAGGCTTGCCTCCAAGCCAAGCATTGTTTGAGTTCAGGGAACTGGCAGCAAACCATTACTGATGCCGGACTAGACGTCTATAGGCGGCTCAGTCCGAGGTAGTACCTTAGCCAATTCTTCAAAAAGACGACGCTGGTTCTTATCCAGGTGTTGAGGAGTTGTTATGACTATTTTGACGAGCAAATCTCCTCTGCCCTTGCCATCAACATAAGGGATTCCCTTGCCTTTACAGCGAAAGGTTTTCCCATTTTGAGTTCCTGGGGGTATTTTTAAGTCCACCTTTCCATCTAAAGATGGCACTCTTACCTCATCGCCCAAAGCAGCTTGAGTAAAATTGATGGATAACTCGTAAAGAATGTCACTGCCATCTCTGTGGAATAAATTGTGTGGCTTTACTGAAAGGGTGACATAGAGGTCGCCGGGGGGGCCTCCATATAAGCCAGCACTTCCCTCTCCATCCAAGCGTAATCGATATCCCTCATCCACACCAGCCGGAATAGGAACCCTTATTTTGCGCTTCGTCTTTATTCTTCCCCTTCCCTGACATTGAGAGCAAGGATTGCTTATTACAGTGCCTCTACCTCCACAGCGAGAGCAAGTAGTGATACTGGTGTAGCGTCCAAAAATGCTTTGCTGAACTCTCCTCACTTGTCCTGTGCCGCGACAGTCCGGACAGGTCTCGGGATTTGTCCCCGGTTCGCTGCCAATGCCATGGCATGAAGGGCAGAACTCGATGCGTGGTATTTCAACTTCCTTACTACAGCCAAATACTGCCTCTTCAAAGGAAAGAGTGAAGTGACTTTGTAAGCTGTCCCCCTTCTGGGGAACACGCTGAGCAGTCCGCCCAAAAAGGGTGCCAAAACCATCCCAGAAGGATTCAAAAATATCTCCCAGCCCACCAAAGCCAAAATCGGGAAAACCTCCTTCTACGTCTACTCGGCCATAGCGATCATACTTATTCCTTTTCTCGGGGTCGGAAAGAACCTGGTGGGCCTCGTTTATTTCCTTAAATTTCCCCTCGGCTCCTGGCTCTCTATTGCGGTCAGGATGGTACTGGAAAGCTAATTTACGAAACGCCCTCTTGATTTCCTCATCGCTTGCGTTCCGAGGCACTCCCAGCACTTCGTAATAATCTTGTTTTATCGCCATAACCTTTAAGTATAACCTTTAAATGCTTGTGCGACAACTTTTAGCTACTGAACTTGCAATAATTGACGTCTTGAGAGGTGGTATAATCACAGTGCCGTGAAACAACAGATTGGAAAAATCCTCCATCATCGTAAGGCAAAGAAAATCACCGGCGAAAACCTTAAAGCTTCGGCAGTGCTTATACCTCTTTTTTATAACCAGGGGCAATATCATGTCCTGTTTACCGAAAGGAGCGATGAGGTAGTCTTTCATAAAGGGCAGGTCTGCTTTCCCGGGGGGACCCGGGAGCCATCTGATTCCAGCTTGCTCCAAACTGCCCTCAGGGAGAGTGAAGAAGAGATAGGTTTAGAGGCTAAAAATATTGAAATTTTGGGGGAGCTTGACGATAGCATTACCCTTGTCACTAACTATGTTATCTCGCCTTTTGTCGCCTTCATACTCCATCCTCACTCTTTGAAGACCAACGGCAGAGAAGTTAAAGGAGCCTTTTCTGTTCCCCTGTCATTTTTGATGGATGAAGCCAATTTCAAGCAAGATTCTTATGCCTATGAATATGAAGGGCATATCATCTGGGGGGCTACCGCCAGGATTTTAAGACAGTTCATCGATTTGTTGAAGTCTGAGAGTGGGGCCCCGCAATAATCATTTCTTCTCTTTTATAGCCGTTTATCTCATCTCCTTTAGTTTTTTACTGAGCCCCACTCTCTGTTCAGCTAAATGTTATAAGAAGGTTAAACAATTTTGTCATGCTTTCTCAAAAGATGTTAAAAATATTTGACAATATTTTTTAACAAGCTTATAATTAGAAACAAAATCATTGGTGAAGAGAGATGGCAGGCAAGGACTATTATCAAATTTTAAGCGTAAGTAGGAATGCTTCAGAAAAAGAAATCAAGCAGGCCTATCGCCGTTTGGCTCGCAAACATCATCCTGACCTCAATCCCAACGACAAATCGGCTGAGGCAAGATTTAAGGAGATAAATGCGGCTTATGAGGTTCTTTCCAATCCTGAAAAGCGAAAGAAGTATGACCAATTTGGTGAACAGTGGGAATATGCTGAGCAATTTGCTAAAGCTGGAGGACAGGAAAGAGTTCGGTGGGATTTTGGCAAAGGTGGCACAACTTTCGAATATGGCGACCCGAACGACTTTGGCGACATTTTCTCGAGCTTGTTCGGCGATTCTGGTATAGGCTCCAGGATGAGGCGTGGGCCACAACGCGGTCAGGATATAGAATCCCCCATTGAGGTAAGCCTTGAGGAGGCTTACCATGGCTCTACGCGTGTTATACAGCTTGAGACCGCGGAGCCCTGTACGGCTTGTGGCGGCACAGGCAAAGTGGGCAATCGAGTCTGTACTATTTGCAACGGTGCCGGTGTGAAAGTAATTCCTAAGCGCCTGGAGGTTAAGATTCCCGCGGGAGTTAGAGATGGCTCGAGGATCCGTATAGCCGGGGAAGGCGGCCCTAGCCGTGCTGAGGGTAACAAAGGTGACCTTTACCTGGTAGCGAAGATTCTGTCCCACAAACTCTTTGAGCGCAAAGGAGATGACCTTTATACTGAAGTCTCGGTGCCTTTAGCTACTGCCGTGCTGGGTGGCGAGGTCGGATTGCCTACTTTAAATGGCAATCTATCTCTTAAAATTCCACCGGAAACCCAAAACGGCAAGGTTTTCCGCCTGGCCGGGAAGGGCATGCCGAAGTTAGGCAATTCAGAATATGGCAACATGTTTGCTAAGATAAAAGTGGTCCTGCCCATCAATTTGACCGAGGAGGAGAGAAAACTATTTGAGAAACTGCGGTATCTGCGACCCGCATAAAGCGAGGTGCCACAATGATGGACTGGGAATCTAAACCAAGATACGTAATAAGCATAGCCGCCAGGATGATAGGCATAGAAGCTCACACATTGCGTTATTACGAAAGGCTGGGGCTGGTACAGCCAGAGCGCTCCAGTGGCAATATCCGTCTCTATTCGGAGGAAGACGTTGACCGGTTGCGCTATATTAAGGCTCTGATGAGTGATTGTGGCGTTAATTTGGCTGGAGTGGAGGTGGTGTTGAGGTTGATGCAGAGGATGAAAGACATGCAACGTCAACTTGAAGAAATGGAGAAGAAAGTCAAGATGATTGGCGAAACTGAAATAGAAGACATAATACAGGACATAATAGAAGACGCAGAATGGAAGGAGGTGTAGAAAGTTGAAACCAGAGAGATTTACTGAACAGGCACAAGAGGTTTTAGCAGCCTCACAGGAGCTAGTTCGTCGCTATCGCCATAACCAGTGGGATGTGGAGCATGTCTTGTTGGCTTTGCTGGAGCAGGAAAAGGGTGTAACCAGGGACATATTACAGATGCTAGGTGTGGATATTGAGGTGGTAAAAAAGCGGGTAGGAGCAACGCTTGAGAGTTTTCCCAAGGTAGCTTATGAAGCAACGCAAATTTATGCTACCCCGCGGATTTCCACTCTTCTGGAAAATGCCAACCGTGAGGCCGACAGGCTCAAGGATGAGTTTGTCAGCACTGAGCATTTGCTTATTGCTATTGCCGGGGAAACCAGAGGTGAAGCCGCAACAATTCTAGCTGAAACTGGCGTTACCCAGGAAAAGATTTATCAAGCCTTGCGGAAAATTCGTGGTGGACATCGAGTTACCGACCGTCAGGCGGAAAGCAAATACCGCTCCCTGGAAAAGTACGGGCATGACCTCACGGAGTTAGCTCGTCAGGGCAAACTCGACCCTGTAATCGGACGGGAAAACGAAATTAAACGTGTGATACAAATACTTTCCCGGCGCACCAAGAACAACCCTGTGATTATTGGCGACGCTGGCGTGGGCAAGACAGCTATTGCTGAAGGATTAGCTCAAAAGATTGCTGCTGAAGAGGTCCCCGATTCCCTGAAAGGGAAAAAGGTGGTGGCTTTGGACATGGGAGCACTGGTGGCTGGAAGCAAATTCCGTGGGGAGTTTGAGGAAAGGTTAAAGGCAGTTTTAGATGAAGTCCGGCAGGCGGCCGGCGAAGTTATTATGTTCATTGATGAGCTTCATACCGTGGTGGGGGCCGGGGCTGCCGAAGGAGCAATCGACGCCAGTAATATGCTAAAGCCAGCACTGGCTCGTGGTGAGATTCAATGTATCGGGGCTACTACACTCGATGAGTATAGAAAACGTATTGAGAAAGATAAAGCTCTGGAGAGACGTTTCAGCCCTGTTTATCTCGATGAACCCAGCGTAGAAGCCACCATAGAAATGCTCCGAGGACTTCGTCCCCGATATGAAGCACATCACAAAATAAAAATCGAGGATTCTGCTCTGGTAGCTGCTGCCAAGCTGAGCCAGAGATATATATCCGATAGATTCTTGCCTGACAAGGCAATTGACTTGATTGACGAGGCAGCCAGCAAGCTGCGTCTTGATATGGAAAGCGCTCCCGAGGAAGTTAAGACTTTGGACCGAAAAATGAAACACCTGCGTGATGAGGAGGATGCTGTTTCCCAACGGCAGGACTATCAGAAAGCTGCTGAATTGAAGGCGGAAAGGATACGTTTGGAACAAGAGTACAACCAAGCCAAACTAAAGTGGCAAAAAGAGAAGAAGATTGACAGTGTGGTAGACGAGGAGGATATCGCCGAACTGGTTGCCCAGTGGACGGGCATACCCGTTTCCCGGATGATGGAAACGGAAACTGATAAATTGGTCCACATGGAGGAAAGAATTCACCAGAGGATAGTGGACCAGGAAGAGGCAGTGGCTGCTGTTTCTGAGGCTATTAGGCGAGGCCGAGCCGGGCTCAAGGACCCCAAACGTCCTATTGGCAGCTTCATCTTCCTCGGCCCTACCGGTGTGGGGAAAACCGAGCTGGCTCGCGCTTTAGCCGAGTTTCTCTTTGACGACGAAGACGCCATGGTAAGACTGGACATGTCGGAATATATGCAAGAACATACTGTATCCCGTCTTATCGGGTCGCCTCCTGGGTATGTGGGCTATGAGGAAGGGGGACAATTGACCGAGGCAGTGCACCGCCGTCCCTATCGAGTCATCCTGTTCGATGAGGTGGAAAAGGCTCATCCCGACGTCCTTAGCATATTGTTGCAGCTATTGGAGGATGGCCGGCTTACCGATGGGCATGGCCGGACTGTGGATTTCAGAAACACAGTGGTAATCATGACCAGTAACTTAGGCAGCAAAGAATTCCAGCGTGGGGGAATTGGTTTTCTCCGTAAAGAGGAAGGCGACGAAGAAAAAATGAGGACCGATATGCAAAGCGCCTTAAAGGAAAACTTACTTCCCGAGTTACGCAACAGGATAGATGATGTCATCATATTCCACCCTCTAACTAAAGAGCACTTGAAGAGCATCGTTGACCTACTTATCCGTGAGGTAGAACGGGGGTTGGCTGAGCGTAAGATTAAGCTTGAAGTGAATGAAGAAGCCAAAGCCTGGTTAGCTCAGAAAGGCTATGAACCTTTATACGGAGCTCGCCCTCTGCGCCGGGCTATTCAAAGGTATGTGGAAAATCCCATATCGACGAAGATATTGCAGGGCGAGTTCAAGGAAGGAGATACCATAGCTATTAGCTTAAAGGAGGATAACCTGAGCTTCGCGGCTCTGAAAGCTGCCAAGGCTAAGACTAACTAAGAGGTTGTTCAGCGACTCGCTCTCC
>JBGPRV010000037.1:0-10252 GCA_041489785.1 Dehalococcoidia bacterium
AATTCTCTGGCCATATGCATTATGCTGTTGATAAACTTGGAGATGTCTTCCACCTCCAAGTTGCCAGGCAGTGCCAGAGAAAGCAAAGCATACTTGGGAATACCGCCCATGGCAGCTATATCACTTAGATTCACTGCCAGTGCTTTCCAGCCCAATTCTTCCCAGTTAATGACGTCTAGGTTGAAGTGTACATCCTGGACCAGAGTATCTGTAGTAGCTAATTGGATGCGATTATCACTTTGCCAAGCAGCAGCGTCATCACCAATACCCACTAAAACTTCTTGCCACGGAGTGCGTCCAGAATTTTCGTATCTAGCGCTGCTGCTGCGTATGAGGTTAATTAGGCCAAACTCTCCCAACTCGGACAGTTTCATCGGTGGAATTATAGCATTGGCTTTGTTTAACATTCTAGCTGGTAGATATAGCAGGTGGCTAAAACATAGGCCTTGTTGTCATTTTATTTCCTGTGGTATAAAATCTAGACATGCATGATTATGAACTGGTGGCTATAATTAGTCCCGAAGTTGATGAAGAGGGAATGTCTAAAATCGTAGACAAGGTGACTCAGTCCATTAATAGCCGTGGTGGGGCAGTGGAAGAGATAAAAAATTGGGGAAAAAGAAAGTTAGCTTACCCTGTAAGGAAATTTATGGAAGCTGATTATATGCTAGCTCGCTTTAAGTTAATGCCAAAATCGGTTAAGGAACTTGAAAGAGAAATTAGCGCTTCGGGGGACATTCTGCGATATCTTGTGGTAAAGGTGGGTGATTGATATGGCAAGCTTAAGCAAAGTAATACTCGTTGGCAATCTAGGTTCTGATCCGGAGATGAGGTATACGCCTAATGGGAAAGCAGTCACCTCTTTTCGTATGGCTACTAATCGTCGTTACACTACTTCTGCCGGAGAGAGCAGGGAAGAAACGGACTGGTTTAGAGTTAGCGTTTGGGGCAAGCAAGCTGAGCAGTGTAATCAATTTTTAAGCAAGGGAAAGCAAGCTTACGTTGAGGGAAGATTGCACGCTCGCAATTGGGAAGGACAGGATGGGCAGATGCGCACCAGCCTTGAAGTGACTGCGGACCGTGTCCTTTTCCTTGGTAGGCAAGCTCCGGCGTCACTTCCTGAGGAAGGGGAGCTTGAGCCTGAAGATTTACCTTTTGATTTAAAATAAAGGAGAGGAAAATTTGGCTAATACTGGAAGAGTAGCTAATACTGGAAGAGTAAGAGGTACGAGAAACTTCGTCACCAGGCCAGCAATCTGTCCCTTTTGCAAAGGGAAAGGGAGTATGAAAATCGATTATAAAGATGTTTCTATGTTGTCTCGCTATATTTCCGGTCAGGGTAAGATTGTATCGCGGCGGAGGAGCAGAACCTGTGCTAAACATCAAAGAAGCTTGGCACAAGCTATAAAGAGGGCTCGTTATCTCGCTATGTTACCTTACGCACCAATCCATATTTGGAAAACAGGAGGCGTCGGCCTATCCCGTTCGACAGTTTGAAGAATGCCAAAGCGGACTTATCAACCAAAGAAAATCCCCCGAAGGCGCAGCTTAGGTTTTCGTGCTAGAATGGCCACTCGGGGTGGAAGACGAGTGCTTAAAGCAAGGCGCCTTAAGGGGAGGTACAGGCTGACTCCAGTTTAACTCTATCCCGTGAAGGAGCCTCGTTTTTTAACTAATAGAGCGCAATACACTTTGGTTTATCGACAAGGCAAAGTATGGGCAAATAGCTTGCTAGTGATGAAGGCGATGCCCAATGGTTTAAGTCTAAGCCGATATGGTTTTTCCGTGACCAAAAAAGTAGGTAAGGCGGTGCAGCGTAATCGCTTGAAGAGGTTACTCAGGGAAATAATGAGGCTGCAATCGCTAAGACCTGGATGGGACATCGTCTTCATGGCTCGGTCTGTAGCAGTCAGTACTGACTATCACCAGCTAGAGAGGGCAGTAACCAAGCTTTTAGCTCGGGCGCAATTGTTGGAAAGTAACGAATGTCTCAATTAGCTCTGGGGTTAATTAAATTGTACCAGAACACAGTGTCGAAGGTTCTCCCTCCTGTTTGTCGTTTCCAGCCTACATGCTCTCATTATGCTTTTGAGGCAATTAAAAAATATGGGTTTGCCCGCGGTAGCTGGCTGGCAGCCAAGAGGATAGCTCGATGTAATCCCTTCTCCGAAGGTGGCTACGACCCCGTACCTTAGTTATAGAATGAAACAACCAAAGACATTGTTCCTCGTTGGAATTGCTCTTTTGCCCTTGGTCCTGGTTTCCTGTATTTCAAGTGGAGCTTCGGTACCAAGAGGATGGGCCGGAACTGTAGTTCATGACGGCCTCATTTATGCCGGCACTAGAGATGCCAGGGTGGTGGCGATAAACTCATCGACTCAAAGTCAACAATGGGATTACGCTTTCACCTCTACTGCTATATATACCACGCCGATAGTGGATGGCGATTTAGTTTATGTTGGCACTTATAGTGGCCAGGTATATGCCCTGACCATAGACCGGGGCACCGAGAGGTGGGTTTATCCCAGAACGGGTTCAATAGGAGCTATTGTGGGTAGCCCAGTTATAGCTAATGGAACTATCTATATTAGCAGCTCGGATGGCAGAGTATATGCTCTGGATACAACTTATGGTGACCTTAGGTGGAAATCCGAGCCCTTACCCTTAACTGACAAGCTGTGGACAAGCCCCGCAATTCTGGGTGATAGTCTCTATGTCAGCACTTTCGGTGGTCGTATCTATGCACTATCGTTAGAAATGGGGGAGTTATCAGACTGGTCTTTTGAATCAGAGGCAGGTTTTGCTTCTTCACCGGTGATTGACGAAGATACCATCTACGTGGGTTCGTTTGACCGCTATCTTTATGCCGTGAGAATAGGTAGCAATGTGTCAATGTGGAAATTTCCCCAGGAGAAACCAGCAGGTAATTGGTTCTGGGCGTCTCCTGTAGTCAATGAGGGCATTGTTTATGCTGGCTGCCTCGATGGCAAACTCTATGCTATTGAAGCAGAGACAGGGGGAAAATTATGGGAATTTGATGCTGGAAACCCTATAGTTTCCTCGCCTGTTTTGATGGATAATCTGTTGATAGTAACTGATGAATCAGGCACTGCATATGTCTTTGACCTGACTGCCGAGAACGGGAATGAGACAGTGCCGTTGAAGACTATCTCCATTGGTGCTGATGTTAGAAGTCCTTTCTGTGCCCACGATGGTCTAGTTTATATTAGAGGCGAAAATAACTCAATATATGTTGTGGATATTGATAAGGGGGAAGTAGCAGAGGGTTGGCCAGTTTCCTTGGCTATTGAAAAGTGACGGTTGTATCCGATGGCAGTATGGAATCTAATTATAGGTAACCCGGTACTTAATGTGCTGATTGCCTTGAGCCATCTTCTGGGTGGTAGTTTTGGCTTGGCGATCATCGTCCTTACCGTTATCATTCGCTTAGTCTCCTGGCCTCTTACCAAGCGCCAGCTTAATTCCACTAAGGCTTTGCAAGAGATGCAGCCGAAAATTCAAGAATTGCAGAAGAAATATGGTAAAAATCAACAAAAGCTTCAGCAAGAAATGATGAAGCTTTATAAGGAAGCCGGGGTAAACCCTCTGGGCTGCTTATGGCCCATGTTGATTCAGTTCCCTATCTGGATTGCCCTCTATCAAGCCATTATGAAAGCTCTGGCTACCACGCCGGAGAACTTACTTGATTTAGCTCATCGTCTTTACTCCTGGGACATAGTGAGTCAAGCAATCCCGTTGAGCAGTCAATTCTTGGGGCTTGATTTGGGAAGTCAAGGCAATTTTCTTCTAGCCATCCTAGTTGGTGGCACAATGTGGGTACAGCAGAAGATGACCCAAGCACCGGCTGTTGACCCGAGGCAAGAGTCCACAAGCAGGATGATGTTGTTGATGATGCCTCTCATGTTTGGCTTCCTCACCTTAACGTTCCCCAGTGGCTTGGCTCTCTACTGGGCTGTTTCCAATATAATTGGTATTGTAACTCAATATTTCGCCACTGGTGGCTGGGGTTACCTTAAATTCCGTTCTCCATTTCAGTCAACACCAGTGAAGGGAAAATGAACTAGTATTACAGAGGCGATCGCAAATTGTGTTAGTAATAAAGCAAATTATTGAAGGGGAATCGGACTATGGAAAGGATTGAGATAACAGCTGCGACAGTAGAACAGGCAATAGAAAAAGCGGAGGCGCAGCTAGGGCTAAGCCGCGACCAATTTGAAATGGAGGTTATTAGGGAGGGGAAGTCAGGGATTTTAGGAGTGGGGGGCAGAGAGGCTTTAATCAGGGTGACTCCAGTAACCCCGCCGGAAAAGGATGCGGTCAAGGTGGTCACAGAAATTTTAGATACGTTGCTTGGATTACTGGGTGTACCAGGCAAGGTTGAAGTACTATCGGATGAGATACCTCTAGCTTTGGATATCCAAGGTGACGATTTGGGTATCTTGATTGGTCGGCGAGGTCAGACTCTAGCTTCCTTGGAATATATTACTAAGCTCGTAGTAGTTGGACGGTTAAAGGCTTGGCTGCCGTTAGCAGTTGACGTTGCAGGATACAAAAAACGCCGGCGTGATTCTTTGCAAAGATTGGCTTTATATCTAGCTGAGCAGGTGAAATCAAGACGCAGTGCTATAACGATGGAGTCAATGCCTGCTGACGAACGCCGTATTGTTCATTTAACTTTGGCTGATGATCCTGATGTAACAACTCAGAGCATAGGTGAGGGTGAGAATAGGAAGGTGGTTATTTTATTAAGACAGGGTTAGCCATGTTCCGGGAAGTAAACACTAAGATTAACTTTATTCAATTGGAAGAAGATATCCTTCGCTTCTGGAAGGAGCAGGGAATTTTTGACAAGAGCATCGAGATAAGAAAAAAGGGACCACATTACGCCTTTTATGAAGGCCCACCTACAGCTAATGGCAGCCCTGGAGTTCATCATGTGCTATCTCGTCTATACAAGGACATTGTTTGCCGGTATAAGACAATGAAAGGTTACCATGTGCCGCGAAAGGCGGGGTGGGATACCCATGGTTTGCCCGTTGAGTTGGAGGTGGAGAGCTCTCTTGCCCTTACCAGTAAGGCTCAAATTGAGGAATATGGAGTGGCTCGATTTAATGACCATTGTCGCCAAAGCGTTTTCAAATATATTAAAGAATGGGAAACCATGACCGAGCGCCTCGGCTGCTGGTTGGACATGGAGCATCCTTATATAACATTGGACAATAGCTATATTGAATCCTGTTGGTGGATAACGAAACAGCTATGGGACAAGGGCTTGATTTATCAGGGCTACAAAGTCACGCCACATTGCCCTAGATGTGGCACATCTCTTAGCTCTCACGAGGTGGCTTTGGGTTACCGGGATGACGCTGAAGATCCGTCGGTTTATATAAAGTTTAAACTCGTGCTCGGTTCAATTGAGGAAGGAATGCGTCTTCATTCTTTTTTTTCGCCTTCTTGTGTATCAGGTAAACCGACATTTCTCCTGGCTTGGACCACGACACCGTGGACACTGCCGGGCAATACAGCTTTGGCAGTTGCTCCTCATGCCGAGTATAGTGTGATGGAAGGTGACCAAGATTATCTCATTCTAGCCACAATGCTTGTGGATAGGGTTGGGTTGGAGGGGTACACCGAGTTAGGAGTTGTTTTGGGCGAGGATCTTGTGCATCTTGAATATGAGCCATTGTTTAATCCTCATAATTTTGCTGTGCAGCGTCTGGACTTGCCAACACTGCGCGTGGAAAAGACAAGAGAAAACTTAACTTATTCTGTGATCGGCGCTGATTTTGTCTCCTTGGATGAAGGCACTGGTGTAGTTCATATTGCTCCGGCCTTTGGAGAGATTGACTTTGATATTGGGATGAGTAGTGGGCTTGATTTCGTTCAACCCGTGAATTTGGAGGGCAGGGTTATCGGCACCTATCCCTTTGCTGGCAAGTTTGTTAAAGATGCTGACCATTTTATTCTTGATGACCTTAAATCGCGTGGTTTGCTTTATCGTAGTGAGAAGGTTATTCATACCTACCCTTTTTGCTGGAGGTGTGAGACACCTCTTCTCTACTATGCTAAACCAGCTTGGTATATCAGGACAACAGCGATGAAAAGGGAACTTATCTCAGGCAATACCAAGATAAACTGGTACCCTGATTATATTAAGCATGGTCGTTTTGGCGATTGGCTGGAGAACAACGTTGATTGGGCTTTTTCCAGGGAGAGGTATTGGGGAACTCCGCTCAATGTTTGGCACTGTTCTTCCTGTGATAATTATGAATGTGTTGGCAGTGTGGACGGATTGAGGGCACAGTCAAGTCTCAGTAGCTTGACCACGCCCCTGGATTTACATCGCCCATATGTAGATGAAATAACATTTGCCTGCCCTAAATGTGATGGCAAAATGCAGCGTGTTCCCGAGGTAATTGATTGTTGGTTTGACTCCGGAGCTATGCCCGTAGCTCAGTGGCATTATCCCTTCGAGAATGAAGATAAATTTAGGCAGAATTTTCCCGCCGATTTTATTTGCGAGGCTGTGGACCAGACTCGAGGCTGGTTTTACAGCTTACATGCCATATCTACTCTACTTTTCAATCGCCCTTGCTTCAAGAATGTCATCTGTCTAGGGCACGTTGTCGATGCTCAGGGTGAGAAAATGAGCAAGTCCAAGGGCAACGTAATTGATCCCTGGGCGGTGATTAATAATTATGGTGCCGATGCTCTAAGATGGTATATGCTGGTTTCTACTCCGGGAGAAGATAACCATCGTTTCTCCACTAAGATGCTTGAAGAGACGATACGTAAACTCTTCCTTACTTTGTGGAATACGTATTCCTTTTTTACCCTTTATGCCAATATCGATTGCTTTATTCCTCAGCCCTTGACGGTTGACAGCGGTCAGCCAAAAGCTTTCACAGAGCTAGATAAGTGGATTATTTCCGAACTCAACCGGCTCGTAAGCGAAGTTTCCAAATTAATGGATGGCTATAATCCTACTTCTGCCGCACGCAGAATTGAGGGATTTATAGATAATCTCTCTAACTGGTATGTGAGAAGAAACCGCCGCCGGTTCTGGAAAAGCGAGAACGATACCGATAAATTGGCCGCATATACTACGCTATATCAATGTCTGGTGACTTTGTCTCAATTGTTGGCTCCTTTTGTGCCATTTATTGCTGAAGAGCTTTATCAGAATTTGTTTCGCTCTGTTAATCCTCAGGCGAGAGAAAGCGTTCATCTAACTGATTTCCCCATAGCGGATGAGGCTAAAATCAATGACAAGCTAAACAGTGGTGTTGAGCTAGCTATGAAAATATCCAGCTTGGGCAGGGCAGCACGAGCTAAGGCGGGGATTAAAGTGCGCCAGCCATTGGGTAAAGCCGTGGTCAATGTGGGAGCCGAAGAGGAGAAAAAAGCCTTGGAGAGTTTAGCTACTGAGGTAATGGAAGAGATAAATGTTAAGCAACTCGTCATATTGTGTGAAGCAAAAGAACAAGAGGAATTTCCTTCCAACATGCCAGATTACAGCGTGGCCAACGACGCCAGATATTGGGTGGCCATAAGTACTGAATTGCCTCCTGAGCTAATTGCCGAGGGAGTAAGTAGAGAACTTGTGCGTCACCTTCAAAATATGCGTCGCAATGCCAAATTTGATATCACAGACCACATCATTACCTATTATCAGACAAAAGAACCAATCATCAAGCACGTAATAAATGCTTTTGCCGACTATATTAAACAGGAGACCTTATCCGAGGAACTCATTGATAGTTTGCCTCCTGATGGGACTTATGGTGAGAAACACCGCATCTCGAATAGTGAGGTCTCTTTGGCAATCAAAAAGGCAATTCCTAAATCCTAATCTCTAAACGCTAAAAAATCCCCAGATTCAAATTTCCAAATCCAAAATAGGCAAGTCTTGGTTACTGAGCTTGATATTTGAATAAATGAAGCTTATCCTAGGAAGTAGAGCGCTCTACAAGTCGCGCCGAGGTTGTTTTAGTATCTTCGCCTCTGACAAAAACTATTTCTACATCTTCGCCAATTTCGCTAATTCGAATAGCTTGGACGAGGTCGGCAACATTGCTTATTTCCTTGCCCCCGAAGCGGATGATGACATCGCCCACTCTTAATCCCGCAGCCTCTGCCGGGCTGTCAGCAACTATTTCTGCAATAAGCGCTCCCCTGTTCACAGAAAGATTCTCTGATGCAGCTAGCAAAGGAGTCACGGTAGATACGCTTACTCCCAGCCAAGGATAGGTCACGTGACCATAACGAATTAGATTCTCGATGATAGGTTTAGCCTCATTGCTGCTTATGGCATAACCTATACCTTCTACCGCGGATGCAACTATCTTAATACTGGTAATGCCTATCACTTCACCGGCCATGTTCACGAGCGGGCCACCGCTGTTGCCGGGATTGACAGGTGCTGTCGTTTGAATTAAGCCGTAAAGGGTATTTCCCTCAACGTTCACAGATACATTTAAGCGGCTAACTATGCCCTCAGTCGCCGTTATTCCTTCTCCCAGTGCATTGCCAATAGCTAGCACCCACCTGCCGACGGATAATAAGCTCGAGTCGCCCCAATAGATATAAGTCAAATTCGCAGCATCTATCTTTATCACAGCAAGGTCAGACAAGGAGTCCGTGCCCACTGTATTCGCGGGGAAAATTCTGCCATCGGCCAACTCTACATAGATGCTCTGGGCATCTTCAACTACATGGTTGTTGGTGACAATATGTCCATTATCATCGATAAGTATCCCGGACCCAGCAACATATTCAGTAGATTGACGACCGAAGAAATCAGAGACAACAATCTCTGTGGTTACGGAAACCACCGACGGCATTACCTCGGCAACTACCGGGGGAAAATCAGGCAAAGGAATAGCTGGCTCACTCTCTAATGGGAATGTCCAATCGGAATCAGTGTGCTGAGTTGAGTTATCAGACTGGGTTGGGCTAGATGTTGGGGAAAGGGATAGGGCCCAAACACCGATACTTAACCCTACCGCTATTAGTATTACTAAAGCCAGAATGTATTTTTTAGACATTTTTCGCTACGCTTATTATAGCATTGTTACCTTTTCTCCAGAAAACTTGTGCCTGAATTCAAGACTGAGTGTATCAAATTATTTGAGCAAAGCAGACTTGACAATTTAGACTCTTACTTTTTATAATGAAAGAAACCCAGGCTTGCTTCGCCTTTTAGAATCGACCTACAAGATTTGGTTTTCTCTATACTCTTGTAATAAGCAGTGAGTAAGTATATTTTCATTACTGGCGGCGTAGTTAGTTCTGTAGGCAAGGGAATTTCGGTAGCGTCTATCGGCAAAATATTGAAAAGCCGTGGCATATCTGTCTCTGTGCAAAAGCTTGATCCTTACTTAAATGTTGACCCAGGGACAATGTCCCCTTACCAACACGGTGAAGTGTTTGTTACTCAAGATGGTGCTGAGACTGATTTGGATTTAGGACATTATGAGAGGTTTATTGGAGTGGAGCTGACCCAAGCTTCTAACGTCACTTCCGGTCAAGTATATTCTTCGGTCATTGCCCATGAAAGGAGAGGGGATTTTCTGGGAGGCACAATTCAGGTGGTTCCTCACGTAACCAATGAAATAAAGAGCAAGATAAGAAAAGTAGCCGAAATATCGCAGGCTGAAGTAATTATCATTGAAGTTGGCGGCACTGTGGGGGATATTGAAGGACAACCTTTCCTCGAAGCTATAAGGCAAATGAGAAAGGAGGAAGGCAGGGATAACGTGCTATATATCCATGTCACCTTTTTGCCACACATTGCTGCCACCGATGAACTAAAGACCAAGCCCACTCAACATAGCGTCAACGAGCTGAGGAGAATTGGTATTCAACCTGATGTTATATTGTGTCGCAGCGATAAGGAAATATCTGGAGGGATAAAGGACAAAATATCGCTATTTTGCGATGTAGATAAAGAAGCGGTTATTCCTTTGGTTACCAGCGAAACCATTTATGAGGTGCCTCTACTGCTTGAGGATGCTGGGTTAGGGGAATTCATAGTTCGCCGATTGGGATTAAGGGCCGGGAAAAGCAATCTAGAAGAATGGCGAGGCATGGTAGCCAGACTGAAAGCTCCTAAGGAGCCTGTAATCATTGGATTAGTAGGCAAATATGTGGAGCTCCGAGATGCATATTACTCTGTGCGCGAAGCGTTGTGTCATGCAGCACTAGCTCACAATCGCGGAGTGAAAATAGA
>JBGPRV010000038.1:0-9862 GCA_041489785.1 Dehalococcoidia bacterium
ACCGGGGATGATAACCAGAACCTGGTAGTGAGCCTGACAGCAAAGCAGATTAACCCCAAGCTGAGGGTAGTGGCTCGTTGCAACGACATGAGAAACAGCGAAAAGATGAAGAAGGCTGGCGCTGATGCCATAGTCTCACCTACCGCTATCGGTGGGTTGAGAATGGCTTCCGAAATGGTGAGACCCACAGTAGTATCGTTTTTAGACATTATGCTGCGGGACACAGACAGAAATCTGCGGGTTGAAGAGTTGCCCGTGCCCGAATCATTTGTGGGCCGACCTATATCGGCGCTCAATCTGAAGAGATTTTCCCACGCCCTGCTGCTGGCGGTTAAGACAAGGGACGACTGGGTTTATAACCCGCCAGAAAGCTATGTTATTGACCAAAAGAATACCCTGGTGTTCATGACCACGCCTGAAGGAAGAGACGAACTAACCAAATTTCTTAAGGAATAAACATGGCGATGAGGCACTTTCGGTGATAGTAAAGTTTCTGGGGACGCACAACGCCGAGTCAAGAAACACGAGGCTGGTGTCCTTCCTCATTGATGGTGTCCTGGCTGTAGATGCCGGGAGCCTGGTTTCAGAACTCACCTTTCCCGAGCAAAGGAAGATAAAAGCGATATTGCTTTCTCATGGTCATTACGACCACATCAGGGCGGTCCCCGCCTTTGCCTTCAACAATTCTGACCGCACTACCAGAGTTTTCGCCACGCCTCAGACCCTGGACATTCTCTCATCTCATCTAATTGATGGCGTCGTCTACCCCCAGTTCACCAGCGAGGCTTCATTCCTCCAGAAGGCGACTATAAAACTAGTGCCACTGGAACCCTTCAAGCGGCAAAATATAGAAGGCTACGAGGTTATGGCCGTGCCTGTGCGACATCCTCTTGACGGCGTGGGCTTTGAGATAACTTCTGGAGATGGAAAGACCTTATTCTATACGGGCGATACCGGTCCTGAGCTTTCCTCTATCTGGGACAGCATATCTCCGCAATTGATAATAGCTGATTTAACCTGGCCTAATAGGCTCGCGACGGCAGCTAAGGATGCAGGTCACCTTTGTCCGGAGATGCTCAAGGAGGAGCTAATCGAGTTCCGTCGAGTAAATGGTTACCTGCCCAAGGTGACTGCAATTCACATGAGCCCCCAACATGAGGCCGAGATAGAGGCAGAAATCAGGGAAGTAGCCAAATCACTGGGGACCTCGATTGATATTACTCATGAGGGTGATGAGCTTATCCTGTAGTAGCAACATACAGCTATCCATCGGCCAGAGGCTGTTTGAGAACAAGAATGGCAACGCTCAGTACCGGGTACTTCCTTTTATTCTGCGCCTCTCGGCAGCAACCAAAGCTTTGGGCAAATCGTCATCTGTTGCGCCGGATGCTCTAGCCAGAATGAAGCCTTATTGACATGTGAATTGTAGCAGAGTACCATATCCAGCAAATACCTTGCAAAGACTATGTTACCCGTAAAACACTTTCGGGATTCACCGAAGGCCTGTCATGCGTAAGAAACCGCTACTAATAGTCATTGTGGCAATAG
The DNA here is from genome assembly GCA_041489785.1 of Dehalococcoidia bacterium. Classification (GTDB taxonomy): domain Bacteria; phylum Chloroflexota; class Dehalococcoidia; order GIF9; family AB-539-J10; genus RBG-13-51-36. The sequence goes on from JBGPRV010000038.1 coordinate 1,549, forward strand.
TTGCCGTGTCTGTTGTGGTGGCCGCAATTTTACTTCACTGGGGCCGGGAACCCGCAACTCCTTCTACCCTCACTATACTTTCGATGACCGAGGGGAATGTATTCGTAATGAAGACAGGCACGAACAGTTGGATAGAAGCGCAGGTTGAGATGTCCCTAGAATCCGGAGATATTGTAAAGTCCGGTGATAGTTCTAGCGCCAAAATCACTTTCTTTGATGGTAGCACTATCGAATTAGAGGCTGGCACCCAGATCGAAGTTGTTTCACTCAATATTTCCGATACCGGCTCCACAACCATTAGGCTTAAACAGACAATAGGGAATACCATAAGCCGCGTGACAAAGCTTGTTGACTCAGCATCTCGCTACGAAGTCGAAACACCGGCTTGTGTGGCAGCGGTGAGGGGTAGTGTCATGCTAGTTAACGTCATCGAAGACGGCACAACCTGGGTGACTAATCAAGAGGGGAATATATGGGTCATTGCGAATGGTGTGGAACTGCAGATCCCTGAAGGGCGAAAATGCATTATTATATCCGGCCAGCCGCCACAGCTCGTACCGTTAGATGACGGAGGCGGAGGCGGAGGTGGCGGGGGAGGTGGTGGTGGCGGAGGTCTTTTAGGGGCCCCCAATATTGCAATAAAGAAGATGCCCGACAGGACACAGGCCCATGAAGGCGATGTCGTTACCTATACCTATACTCTCACTAACCCTGGTCATGTACCATTGTCACACGTGTCAGTTACTGATGATAGGATTAAGGATGTTACCTACCAGAGTGGTGATAGTGACGGCGATGGTAGACTCGACGTCAATGAGACCTGGATATTCACCGCAAGCTATGACGTAACCACGGATGACGTTAGCCCCCTGGTCAACAGGGCTGTGGCTGCCGGTACCTATGCCGCCCGGACAATAATCGCCTGGACTACCGCCAGCGTTGAGATCCTGCAACCGTCCATTGTACCGGCCATTGCTTTAAACAAGACAGCCGAACCAACACAGGCCTATGTAGGCGACAACATCACCTACACCTATACCGTAACCAACGCAGGCAATACGCCTCTATCTGATATCTCAGTCATCGACGATAAAATCGAGGGCATTACCCAGTATAGCGGCGACACTAATGAAGATGGAATCCTTGACGTCGATGAGACCTGGGTATTTACGGCAACCTATACCATATCTGCCGAGGACGAGAGCCCGCTGGTCAACAACGCTACTGTGTACGGCACCTATGCCCCAGACCAGACAGTAACCGCCCAAGCTACCGCCAGCGTCATCATCAGTGCCACTGAAACGGCCAGCATTTCTGTTCAAGTAGAATCAGGACCGGAGGCTCCCATATATATTTGGGACAGTACCACTAATGATTGGGCTATAGACCAGTCCACGGGACAGGCAGTAAATGGCACCAATCACGCAACAAATTCCACCATTGCTGTTGCCGGAGGTCATCATTACTGCGTCTGGGTGGAGGACGAATACTACTACCATCTGAACGCCTACCCTGAGGGTTGGGAGATCAGCTATTATCCTGTTCCTGGACATGAGGTTGAAGCTGCTTGTGGATATGCGTATGCAGGCGAACTCTACTCAGTTACATTTTTCGTAACGGCCAGCATTCAGGTTCAAATAACAGGTCCGGAGCCACCCACGGCTTCCATATTTATCTGGGATAATACCACTGGTGCTTGGGCTATAGACGAGTACGCTGGGTGGGCAGTAAATGGTACCAATCACACAACACCGTCTACCATTGCTGTTGCCGGAGGACATTACTACTATGTCTGGGTCGATGCGGGAGAAGGCTGGTACGGCTATCCAACTGAGTATCCCGACGGTTGGGAGTTCAGATATTACCCCCCTCCTGAGGGTCAGATTCCGGCCTACTATGGATATGCGGCTCCTGGCAACCTGTACTCGCTCAACTTTACGCTTCCTTATTAGGAAGTTAGCTGGGACGCTAAAGCACCGCGAATACCCGCTCCAGTTTGGTTGCAAGCAAGGTGACAAGAATAGATTATGATGGCGAGGCTGTCTGAAAAGTCCGCCATGAGAAACAGATATCTAGAGGCGACTCAAGATTACAGCTAATCTATTATCCATTCGTAAAATGACCAGACGCCAGCGCAAGCGCCTTTATCATGCCTTGGTAATCATCGGCGTGGGGTGCCTCTTTACGCTCGTGGCTTTGCTGGTTCAACCATTCTATACTATCAATCTGTGGGTTTCAGACCAGCTTTTCATCTCTGAATCGCCTTCTCCCAATATCGTCATCGCTGGCATTGATGACGATACCCTGGAAGTTTATGGCCGGTGGGCAGAGTGGCCACGCAGTCTCCACGCCCAGGCTATCGACAACCTGCGCCAGGCGGGAGCCAAGGTAATCGGCTTTGATGTCATCTTTACCGATACTTCCGTCGATGATGAAATGCTGGCCACAGCCATAGCCGAGGCGGGCAATGTTGTCCTCGCCGCTGTTGGTACTCAACCTGTCTCCCAGGCCGGACCTGAAATTACCTATGATAATTTCCTGCTGCCTGTAGCTTCTCTGGAGGAAGCCGCCAGTAGTATTGGACATGCCAATGTGGTTCCCGATGGCGATGGCACAGTGAGGCGACTACCGCTGATTGTTAAGTCAAGCTCAGGACAAATCTATCCCTCATTGACGCTGGCTGTGCTTCACGGGTTATTCTCCATGCCTCTGCCACAAGAATATCCGCTCCAAAATGGCGCCGTTAACTTGCTAGAACGTGATGTTCCGGTTGATACCTCATACTTTCTACGCATCAACTTCGCCGCCGACAACAATGAACGACCGTACGTCTCCTACGGCGATGTCATCAGCGGCAACTTCGACCAGTCGCTAGTCAAGAATAAGATAGTATTGATTGGCATGACGGCTACCGGTGAGCCTGACACCTGGGCCATCCCCACGTCAGCCGGCAAGGTTCCCGGAGTCTTTATACACGCCGCTGCCATGGATACCATTCTCACACAGCGTTTCTTAAGAGAGCCGGGCATCATCATCGAGCTACTGATTATGCTGGTGCTGGTTGCCATCACTGCCTTTGCCTTGCCCCGGTGTGGCACCCGACACTGGACGGATATAACCAAGGGATTGGGAATAACCGCAGGCTTATTTGTTGCTTGTCTGGTCGGTGGCTTCCTGGCTTTCGACAGAGGATATATCCTGGATTTACTTTATCCCCTGCTGCTATTACCGGTAATCTATGTCAGTAACATTCTCTACGTCGTCTTTATGGAGCAGTCGGATAAACGGTTTGTCAAGGAGCTTTTTGGTCGCTATATTTCGCCCCAAATAGCCAACGAGATAGTTAGCCGGGCCGATTCTGGACAACTTCAACTCGGGGGCGAGCAAAGGGAAGTGAGTGTGTTCTTCGCAGATATTCGTGGCTTTACGCAGATAAGTGAGCAGTTGTCTCCTGAAGCTGTAATGCAAATGCTCAATACTTACTTGTCTGTTATAGCCGATGAAGTAGTACGGCATGATGGTATAGTTAACAAGTTTGTCGGCGATAATATCATGGCAATATGGAACGCGCCGCAATCTCAGCCGGAGCACGCACTGCTGGCAGTAAAGGCTGCCTGGGAAGCACAGCAGAAACTTGCTGAGCTACGGCAGAGAGATAACCGGCCGCTCCCGGTGCAATTTGGCATTGGCATTAATACGGGTGTAGCCGTGGCCGGCAATGTCGGCTCGGCCGGACGCAGCGAATATACCGTCATCGGGGATTCCATCAACACTGCTTCACGCATTTGCAGCAGCACCCCCGGTAATGAAGTCTGGATTGGCCCTGAGACGTATAATCAAACAAAGGACTATATAGAAACCGAGAAACTCGAGCCACAGAGTGTCAAAGGGAAAGCAGCACCTATCACGTTATATCGGGTAACTGCGTTGCGCCCTGCAGCTATTCAGAGCAAAGATACGCCCTCACCCTCCTGATGTCCACCTTTGCCTTTAAGAAGAGTTTCCCGGATAAGCCTCTCCAAGTCATCAAGCATAGCAGGTTTGATTAGATAATCAGCAGCACCCAGTCTCATCGCCTCAACTTCGAGGATTAAGCTACTTCCGACGCAGGCCTAATTGGTATGGTGTCCCTGGAATTGTAAGCAGACGCTATCTATCTCTGCGGCTCGATAATCACTTTTAGAGAATCTTGAGCCTGGGCGACAAGCTGGAACCCCAAGCCTGTCTCCGCCAGCCCCAGCCGATGGGTAATCATCTCCTGCACACGTATTTTGCCAGCTTGTATCAGTTCCAGTGCTGCAGCATAATCGGCAGGGCTGCCACCATAGGAACTGGTAAGCGTTATCTCATTACGCCAGAACAGGTCGTTCACCGATATCGGAACGCTAACGCCCGGCTCCGTGGGGGCAAAGAAGAGAACAGTGCCTCCCCACTCCACCGACTGCAACGCCTGGCTAATGGCTGATGTCGCCCCGCTGCATATTACGACAAGGTCAGCCAGACGACCATCGGCTGCCCGACACAGATAGGCTGAGGTATACTCTTTAGCATGAACGGCAATATCGGCTCCAAATTTTTGGGCTGCCTCTAACCGATAATCAACAATGTCTGTGGCTATAATGTAACTGGCACCTGAAGTCCGAGCCAGTTGTATATGGAGCAGCCCGGCAACGCCGCTGCCGATAACAAGCACACTTTGCCCGGGCTGGAGATGGGCCAATCTCTGCCCGCGCAGGACACAAGCCAGCGGCTCAACAAATGTCGCCTCCTCAAAAGATACTTCGTCAGGCAAGGGAAATATGCCCTGGTCAACATTGATGCGCGGCAGCCGCACATATTCAGCAAAGCCACCGGGGTCGAAGTTCGTCCGGCGCAAAGTATCGCAAACAGTGTGGTGTCCACTAAGACAATAATGGCACGTGTTGCAGGGGACATGATGGGCGGCACAAATCCGATCACCCACTTTATAATGTCCCACCCCCTTCCCAACAGCCACAATCACGCCGGCAACTTCATGACCTAAGACTAAGGGTGCTTTGTGCCGGCGATACCATTCCAGCAAATCGGTGCCACAGATGCCGCTGGCCTCCACCCGCATCAGTACCTCGCCGGGGCCAATCTGCGGCACAGGCATTTCCTCCAGCCGCACATCCTGGTTACTGTAATACATAGCTACGTGCATGGCATTTTCCTCTCAGCAGACCATAAGGCGGGGATAAACCCTAAGAAACACTTCAAAATGCAAAGTGAAAAGTGCAAAATGACAGAGCAAAGATTAAAAGTTTTGCGTTTTGAGTTGTCATTTTGATTTTTGACCTTTAATTTTTGAATTTCGTTCGGGGTTTCCCCAATACCGGAGCATACTTGACTATGGACACAGTGGCTATGCCTTCCCGCCCTTTGCATCATCGTATAATTTCTGGGCCTGCTCAGGAGTAGCATTCCCATGGATAATGGCACGGATGGCTTTTATCATGGCCACGGGGTGTTCATCCTGCCAGATGTTTCTCCCCAGATTCACACCTATAGCGCCTTTCTGAATGCCGGCATAAACGAATTGAAGTACTTCGTATTCTGTATCCACTTTGGGCCCACCGGCAATGACTACGGGAACGGGGCAGCCCCTGGTAACTTTTTCGAATTTTTCACAGTAATAGGTCTTGACCACTCGAGCGCCCAGCTCAGCAGCAATACGACAGGACAGGGCAAGATAGCGGTCATCACGCTTCTCCAGTTCTCGGCCCACAGCGGTAACTGCCATTACCGGCATGCCATACCTTTCCCCCTCATCAACAAGCCTGGCCAGATTCAGCAAGGAATCATGCTCATAATCGGTCCCGACAAAGATGGAGATGCCCACGGCACAGACATTGAGCCGGATGGCTTCCTCCATAGAGGTAGTTATCCCCTCGTGAGCCAGGTCCTTGCCCTCTACGCTTGTGCCACCAGATACTCTGAGGATAATTGGTTTTGTCTTGTCAGGGTCTACACATGACCTTAAAACTCCCCGGGTAATGAAAATCGCATCGGTGTAAGGGAGAAGAGGTTCGAGAGTTTTACGCGGGTTCTCCAATTTTTTGATAGGACCTTGAAAATACCCGTGGTCCACAGGCAGGAACAAACAGCGACCATCGGCTTGAATTAATTGTGCCAAACGGTTTTGCATCCCCCAGTCCATGAGAACAAAGCTCCTCTCTATGAGATTTTAGAGCCATTATACCACAGGAACGCAGCAAATCGTTTCACTAATAATCGGAAAGCCCCGATCTTCCAATGGTGACGGAACAGTTCACCGTGTTGATTCCCGGGCGAAAGTAAACCCAAAGCACGTCCTAACTATGACTTGTAATTGCAGATAGAGCGAAAGCAAGCTTTAAAGGTCGGGCTGTGTTTCAAATCCTAGCCACCAATCGGTGGCAGCAAATTTGCCCCCTGGCTGTAATAGTAGATAAATAAGTAAGCCACAAGAGCTAATTCCGTCGCCAGTGCGATGATGACCAGGAGGACAGCACGGTTGATATTTTTATACTTCTCTGCGTTGACCCGAGCCAGGCCAAAGATCTGCCTGGTGTATACATCAATAGCAGATGCTTCATCTTTTATCATATCCTGAAGAGCCTGTCTGTAAGCAGACAAAGTCGGGAATTTGCAGATTCCCACGAAGAAGGCCGGTTCACATGCCTTTGCCTTATCCGTGTCTCCTGTCTCCTCCTCAACCATGCGAATCCTGGGACGTACCGTCAGGATAAAGCTCACTATAGCCATTAAAGAAACGACGAAGTATATTGAGAGCAGTATAACAGTGAACAAGTTAATCGGGATGACGCGGTGGTAGACGATGAAGAAGACCATAAACACGCCAAGAGCAGAGAGCAGTGATATTGCCTTCTGGTCAGCGCGTTCGAGTAGCCGATTCTCGGCATCCAAGACCCTTAACACAGAAAAAAGCATATTAGCAGGCACGCTGCTCCTTTCTTTGCTGGGACTGTTCTGCGCCATTCCGAAATACCACCAGCATTATACAGACACTCATTTGGGCTCGTCAATTAGATTATTCCGTTTCCCTTCGTTCAGGGGCAGAATGACAGGAGGCAAAGGATTCAGAATAGCAACTGGATGTCGTTAAAGGCTCTCTCTACACAGGCTTGCACATTTTCCCCGAAACACGTTATACTATAGCAGAGAGCTTCTTGGTGACTTTAGCGAAGTGGAACCACCCGTTCCCATCCCGAACACGGAAGTGAAACTCTCCAGCGCAGACGATACTTAAGGGGAAACCTTCTGGGAAAATATGTCGTTGCCAGGAAGCTCTCATTCTAATTAAATCCACCCACGAAAATCTTACGATTTTCGCTCTCGCTTTCATATGAGAGAGGGACAATCCGTGCCATGCTAGAAAAGCAACGAGATTCGGGAGCACGCTGGGGTTGGAGCGATATCGCCCGCTTCATCAGAACTCTACTGGCAAGTCGATTTGGCAGGCGGGGCCCGTTTTTTCTCTCACATCTGATCACAGGACGGTGCAATTGCCAGTGCCCGACGTGTATTTGGCGCGATAATGAAGCAGACGAGCTTGAAACGAGCATGATCGAACGGCTCTATCGGGGTGCGAAGGATGCGGGATTTGTGGCAAATGCGATATGGGGTGGGGAGCCTCTCTTGCGCCAAGACCTTGGCCAGCTCTGCCGTTCTTCCCGCGAAAACGGAATGAATACGACTGTGATCACAAATGGATTTCTTCTACCAGACAGAGCACATGAAATCGGCAAAGAAGTCCACTGCATTATAGTCTCGCTGGATTATCCGGAGAGCAAGGCCCATGATTCATTCAGAGGCATGCCAGGTCTTTTCGCCAGAGCTGTTGAAGGCATAGAAGTCCTGAAGAGGATGAACTCGCCCAGGAAAATTGTAATCAATTGTCTCCTGCATCGAGGGAACGAGGACATGATAGGGCAAATGGCGGACCTTGCCCGCTCTCTCAGCGTATCGCTTTGGGTCTGCCCAGCAAAGGAAGGGATTTCGAGAGAAACCGGGGAGACAAACAAGGAGACTCTGGCATCACGAGAGTCAGAGCAGCAAGTAGCCAGAGAGTTGCTTGACCTAAAAAAGAAGGGCTATCCAATAAATAATTCCCGGGCTTATCTGCAGAGATACCTGCTGGATATGACGCCTTATGTTTGCCATGCCCCTTTTATTTTTGTAACCGTGACTCCAGAGGGCGACGTAACAAACTGCTTCAACTATGACAGACCTTATGGAAATGTGAGAACCTCCCCGTTCGATGAGATAATGAAAAACTGGGACCGTCGTGAGG
>JBGPRV010000039.1:0-9551 GCA_041489785.1 Dehalococcoidia bacterium
GATATCTGCTAGTCCCGTCAGGGATTTGCCTGCTAGGGTCATGCCGGGACAGCAATTTCAAGTAACCGTGAACTTTACTTCGCCGGCTGCTAACTTTAATGCAATTGGACTGGACGATGTGGCCCCTGCCGGCTGGACTGTGAGTGTCAATAAAACCTGGAATACGCCAGCGGCAGATGTCGACCATACCCCCAACCCTAATGAGGCGGCATATATCTGGTTTGGACCTTATGCTGCCAGTGTAGGATTCAGCGCAGTGTACAACGTCCAGGTGCCTGGTAATGCCACGCTGGGGAATTATACCTTCACCGGTACTCTGGAGTATTACGTTGGAACCACCCGTTATTTGGAAGCAATCGCTGGTGATACCCAGCTAGAGGTAGCACTACCCAGCATAGGGGGCAACACCAGGGCGGTCAATTGTGACATCTTGACCGGGGTAAACGTTACTGCATACCAAGGTGCTGTTGCGAAAGCGAGCACCCTCAGCGATGGTAGTGGAAACTATGCTTTGACGGTCCCAGCCCTCGGGAGTTATAACGTGACGGCCAGCAAGGCCGGATTCAGGAGCGAGACTCAAAATATCTCGGTAACCGACGCTACAGCCTATACCCTCAACTTTCAGGGTGACCATGGTCTTATTCCCAATGCCCCCGACATGTCTTATGTCCTGGCCTGTGTAAATCAATGGAAGTTTGGCACACCGCCTTGCCAGTTGAGCATGTCCAAGGTGCTGGCTGTGATAAATGCCTGGAAATATCCACCAGTATAGTTTAAAATTTTAAGCTGATGACTAAGAAAGGAGCTAATATAGATATAGGATATAGAGCTTACCAAAAAGGAGGAACACAAGAATGAAACAGAAATTAACCAAGGTAGGCGGAAGGGTGCTGCTGATTTTCCTAATTAGCAGTTTGCTCACTATTCTTGCGAGCGCAGGGGTGATGGCATTTGATGGTGCCAGTCCTGTCAGGGTCTTACCGGCTCAGGTGAATCCGGGAGACGAATTCCAAGTAACCGTGACCTTCACTGCGCCGGCTGACAATTTCAATGCAATTGGACTGGTTGATTTATGCCCTGCCGGCTGGACCGTAAGTGTTGATAAGACCTGGTGTACTCCAGACGCAGATGTTGACAATAACCCAACCCCTGAAGAAGTGGACTATATATGGTTTGGGCCTTATGGTAGCGGTGCAGGATTCACCGCAGTGTACAACGTCCAGGTGCCGAGTGGTGCCACGGTAGGGAATTATACCTTCCCCGGTGGTAGTCTCGAGTATTACATTGTAACCAGCAATTATACGGACCCAATCGGCGGTGATACCCAGGTAGAGGTAGTAGAAGCACCTACACCTACACCTGCTGTAGGTGGGAATGCCTACCCGGTGAACAAGCTGGCTATCCTGGCGCCCTGGATTGCTCTGGCTGTGGTTATAGCTGGGGCTGTCATATTTTTCGTGAGGCGCCGCCCCGCTCAGAGCTAAGCCAAAGAGATTGCCACGTCCCGATAAATCTGGACTCGCAATGACAGAATGGGAGGGCAAGCCATCTTCCGATGGCTTGCCCTCGTCTTTTAATTCCGGTGCTGGCTTATCCAATTGATACAAGTGACAAAACAAGCTAAAATGGAGGTAAATTGGCGAACCGGGCGTTCCTAGTCTCAAGGAAAGGGTAGTCACCGAATAGTAGGAAGATAATTGCTTGAGCTAGTGAGAGGAAATTTTCATCAGTCTGATAGCCCAAACCGGACCAACAACACAAACAAGGCGGAACATTGCCTAGACCAAAAGCTAAGAAACAGGTTAAAGGCAAGCCCTCGAAGAGGCGCTTGCCCTGGTTTGGCTGGCTGCTTATTGCCTTAGCCATTGCTGGCATTGTGACCTTTATCCGTATCTACCCCATAGGCCAGCCCCCGGATAACACGGGGAAGCCAAAGGCAGCAATCGTTGACCAGCTTTCTAGCTTTCAGGAAAACGAAGCCTTTATTACAAATGTCACCAGGGAACTCGAGGACTACGGCTTTGAAGTTGACCTCTACCAGGGCGATAACATTACGGTTGATTTCTACCGCGGCCTACCAGGCCGTGGCTATAAACTAATCATCTTTCGGGCTCATTCTGGCCTCTTGGAAGGAGAACAAGGGAGATATAACAAGACCACATTGTTTACTAATGAAAAGTATAGCTCCGTAAAATATGTGACCGACCAGTTAAAGGGCCGGCTGTTTATGGCCAAGATTGCTGAAAATTATGACTGGATGTTCAGTATATCGCAAAAATTTATCCGCGAAAGTATGCCAAAGAATTATGATGATACCATCATCATAATGATGGGCTGTTCCGGCATCTATTTGACAGACCTGGCTGAAGCATTTGTTGATAAAGGCGCCTCGGTCTACCTTGCCTGGGATGCCAGCGTGCTTTTGGACTACACGGATGAAGCCACTCTCCATCTGATTAAACAGCTATGCTCTGAGAATGTGACCATAAAAGAGGCGGTGGATAGCACCATGGATGTCATAGGTCCAGACCCGAAATACGGGGCGGAGCTCAAATACTACCCATCAGGAACCGGCGATAAGACGCTGGAGGAGCTAATAAGGTAATTTAGGGTAAAGGCTTTGCCCGAACTACTACTCGCTACAAAAATGCTGGGCGGGGACAAGCCTGCTACTTCCCCTCTTAGGATAAGAGGGGCCAGGGGAGTTACGCCATAACCTCCTTTGTCCACCTTACCTTAAGGGGGATATTGTAGTGGCGAGGTTTATCCTCGCCTTCTCCATAGTGTGGACACCGATTGCCGCCGGGAACCGGCGCTCATCCTGACGAGATTCTTCGCCTTCGGCTCAGAATGACAACGGGGAAGGGGCTCGCAATGACTGCCACGGCTTGACGTATAACTGGCCTGTGTTGTATCATTAAGTAAATTTACCACTCTATTTACCTCGCCTTATAGTGGAACGTTATGTGGGTGGGGTCGATGGCATACAAGGTACAGACAAAACTAGTCCGCAGAAAGACGTTCAAGTATAATTGCTAGGCATTGTCCTGGCAGTTTTTTATTTTTATAGGTGGGGAGCAGGCACACTGCTTAAAATAAAAACTCAGGAGGAAAGATGGCACGCGAGGTTAAAATCTACACCACTCCCGCCTGCCCCTATTGCAAAATGGCTAAGAAGTTCCTGGACGATAATGGAATCAAGTACCAGGAATTCAATGTGGCCGAAGATAAGGCAGCCCGCAAGGAAATGAAGGATAAATGCAATTCCTTGGGCGTCCCCACAATTTGCATTGACAATGAGGTGCTAGTCGGATTTAACGAAGCGCAGCTCAAAGAGAAACTAGGACTCTAGTTCTCTAAGGTGAGATATGTATGAATTGATTATCATTGGTGGCGGCCCTGCCGGTATGACAGCGGCTGTCTATGCAGCGAGGAAGAAGATAAATACATTGCTCATCAGCGGCGACATAGGAGGGCAGGGTCTCACCACTTGGCTTGTAGAAAACTATATGGGTTATCAATTCATTGAAGGCCACGAGTTGATGCAGAAATTTGAGGAGCAGGTCAAGCAGTTCCCCATAGATGTAAAAGTCGAAGTTGGTAAGAGAGCTGAAAGGCTATCGAGAGTGGACGGAGGCTTCGAGGTCAAGACGGATAGGGGTGAGACCTACCAGGCCAAGGCGGTCATATTGGCCACAGGCAAACGTCCTCGCCAGCTGAACGTTCCTGGAGAGAAGGAGTTGCTTGGAAGGGGGGTTACCTACTGCGCTATCTGTGATGGTCCCATCTTCGCTGATGTTAAGGTGGCTGTCATTGGTGGTGGCAACTCGGCATTGGAAGCTGCTGACGACATGGTCAAAATAGCCGACCATGTTTACTTAATATCACTGACTCCTCCCACCGGCGACCAGATACTAATTAATAAGGTGAAAAATGCTAGCAACCTGACAATTTTCCTGGAACACGAAGTTTTGGAAATAAAGGGGAAAAATTCTGTTGAAGGGATAAGAATACGGGATTTAAAAAGCAAGAGGGAAAAGGAGCTGGAGGTTGGTGGCATATTTGTTGAGATCGGGCTTATCCCCAACTCAGAGCTGGTAAAGGAGCTAGTCACTTTAAACCGTCTTGGGGAGGTTGAGGTTAACTGTGGCAATGAAACTGGTGTGTCCGGCTTTTTCGCCGCTGGGGACGTTACCAGCGTCCCTGACAAGCAAATAGTGGTAGCCGCTGGCGAAGGAGCCAAGGCTGCGCTTCAAGCTCACCGCTATCTCCAGAGGCTCAGCAAATAAATTAAATAAATATTGTAAAGGAGGACTGAAATGGCTGTTAAAAAAGTTGGCGAAAAATATCGCTGCAATGTCTGTGGCAATGAGGTGACGGTGACCAAGGTTGGCGGCGGCACTCTAGTCTGTTGTGGTCAGAACATGGAATTAGTTAGCTCGGAAGGTAAGGAGAGAGCAAGTGGGAAATGAACAGGCCAGGACGATAGAGCTGCTTCAGCTTGCTGTTCGGATGGAGGTGGAGGGCAAGAAGTTTTACCAGAAGGCAAGCAAGAAAAGCAGCAACAAGCTAGCTAAGGAACTATTTCGTCAGCTAACTAATGAAGAAGACGTTCACCGCAAGAAGTTTAAAGAAATATATAAAGCCTTCAAGAGAGTGCAGAATTGGCCTGATGTAGAACCACCATCCGAGAAAGGGGAAAAAATCAAGTCTCTGTTCGCCGAAGCCACTAAAATGCTAGGTAGCAAGTTTAAAGTGGCCGAGTCTGAATTCGAAGCTATCAAGATAGCTATGGATATGGAGGTCAGGTCTTATAATTTATATTACTCTCGAAGCAAAGAAAGCACCCTCCCTGTGGAAAAGCGGTTCTATCAGACTCTGGCGGGCGAGGAGCGGGGGCACCATCTCGCCCTCCTCGATTCCTACGAGTATCTCAGTGACCCTGCGGGGTGGTTTACAAAAAAGGAGCATTGGTCATTGGATGGAGCTTAAATAAACAAAAGGAGGGTACAACATGGGTGACATTGCTTTAAGCATCAAGCAGCTAACTGTGGAGGTAGAGGGCAAGGAGATTTTGCATAACATAAATTTGGAAATAAAACTTGGCGGGAGTCATGTCCTTTTCGGTCCCAACGGCAGCGGGAAAACCACTTTGCTAATGGCGATAATGGGTTTCCCCAAGTATCGGGTGACCAAGGGTAGCATAATCTTCATGGGCAAAGATATAACTAAGCTACCTCTTGATGAAAGAGCCAGAATGGGAATTGGTATGTCTTTTCAGAGGCCACCGGTAGTTAAGGGAGTAAAAACGCGCGATATGGTTTCTGCTTGTCTTAGAGGACGTGGTGATGATGAAACAATTAGTAAGCTGGCAAGTCGGGCTGATTTGTCCGATTTCTTGGAGCGGGATATCAACCAGGGTTTTTCCGGTGGAGAGATAAAACGTTCTGAAATTCTGCAGCTAATGGCACAGAGACCGCAGCTGGCTCTGCTCGATGAGCCAGAGTCTGGAGTTGACCTAGTGAACATTGCTCTCATTGGTGAGCTGATAAATGAGTTGCTGGAAAAAGACTGCCCGATACGTGACCGAAAATGTACTGGGCTTATCATAACCCATACCGGGCATATTCTGGACTATGTAAGCGCTCACACTGGCTACGTTATGTGCGACGGCACAATCTACTGTGAGGGTAACCCCCATGAGATGCTAAGAACTATTAAAGAAAAGGGATATAAGGCGTGTGTTAGCTGTTCCGTGAGGAGTGTACCAAATGAGTGAGATAAAATCATCGAAGACATTGAAAGAGAAGGCCAAGGCTGCAGCCAGTAAACCGGCGGCAGTAGGCGAAGATATAGATTTAAGTGCTTTTATTAGCGAAGCTGAGCCCCAATCTTACCGTGCTGATGCTTCACAGCTACCATCTCGAGCTAAAGAGCAAATGCTGGGGGTTGGCGTTATGCTGGATGATATGCGCCAGAGAACCGGCACATATATTCAGACCAACAATACTCCAGTGCATACTTCGGCCACGCAAGAGGGTATAGAGGTAATGGCTGTCAGCCAGGCAATGAAGAAATATGACTGGCTATCAGACTACTTCTGGAAAGCGGTTGCCGTGGATACTGACAAGTACACTGCCAGTGTCGAGCTAGGCCAGTATGATGGCTACTTTTTCAGGGCACTGCCTGGTGCTAAAAGCATTTTCCCGGTTCAGGCCTGTCTCTATCTGGCCAAGGCGCAACTGGCTCAGAAGGTGCATAACATCATTATTGCTGAAGAGGGCTCAGAACTGCACATTATCACTGGCTGTACTACTGCCCTGAGAGAAGAACCTGGCCTACATATCGGCGTTTCTGAGTTCTTCATAAAAAAGGGAGCCAAGGTTACCTTACCATGATACATAGCTGGAACCCAGCAACAGCGGTTAGGCCGCGTACCGGGATTATCGTTGAGGAAGATGGCCTTTTTCTCAGTAACTATGTACTGATGAGGCCAGTTCGTTCAATACAAATGTATCCTACAGCCAGGTGTGTTGGTGAAAATGCAGTTGTCAGGTTCAACAGTATTCTGGTAGCAGGCCCGGGGTCATCGCTGGACGTTGGTTCTCGGGTCATCCTCAATGCTAAGGGAGCGAAAACAGAAATCATATCGCGGGCCATAACTACCGGAGGGAGCATTGTTGCCCGAGGTTATGTGGAAGGCAATGCTCCTGATGTCAAAGGCCATCTGGAATGCCGTGGGCTGATTCTGTCAGAGAAGGGTATGATTCATGCCATACCCGAGCTTAAAGGCACACTGGCTGGCGTTGACCTATCCCACGAGGCGGCAGTGGGCAAGATAGCTGAGGAAGAAGTAGAGTACCTCATGGCACGGGGGCTAACTCGAACCGAGGCTACAGCCACTATAGTCCGGGGGTTTCTCAGGGTGGATATAGAGGGATTGCCGCCCTTACTCGGTGCCGAATTACAGCGGGCTGTGGAAGCCAGTGAAAAAGAACTTATGTAAATAAGGCTAACAGGGGGGTAATCATGAATCTCAAGGCTCTGCATAATCTCGGCTACGGTTTATATGTGATAAGTTCCAGAAAAGGAGACAGATTTAATGGGCAAATCGCCAACACTGTGTTTCAAATCACTTCCGAGCCGCCAACTATTGCCGTGAGTATTAATAAGCAGAACCTGACTCATGAATTTATCAGTGCAAGCAAAGTATTTACCGCTTCTATACTATCAAAGGATACCCCACTCTCTTTCATCGGTCATTTTGGCTTCAAGTCGGGTCGGGAAGTAGACAAACTCAAAGATGTCAATTATAAGCTAGGTGAAACCAAGGCTCCCATAATACTCGACCATAGCTTAGCTTATCTCGAAGCCAGGGTAATTAATCAATTAGATGTCGGGACTCACACTATCTTCATCGGGGAACTTGTGGGAGCGGATGTCCTCAGAGAAGGTGAACCCATGACTTATGCTTACTACCATCAGGTTAAGAGAGGCACCACTCCCAAGACAGCTCCCAGCTACATCGAAGAGAGAAAGGAGACGGTATCCAAAATGGCGAAATACCAATGTACTGTTTGCGGGTATATCTATGACCCCCAGTTGGGCGATCCCGACGGCGGCATAAAGCCGGGGACTCCTTTCGAGAAAATACCAGACAACTGGGTATGCCCTGTCTGCGGAGCAAGCAAGGACCGGTTCGAGAAAATAACTGGGTAAACGACGGAGGTACCATGATAGAAAACCTGAGCCAAGAACAATTAGCCGGAATATTAGAAACAATACCGATAGAAATTTCTTTCGTCAATGAAAATGATTTAGTTAAATTCTGGAACAAGCACGAAACGAGAATATTCAAACGGCCGGTTTCTGTGATTGGGAAATCAGTTCAGAACTGCCATCCGAAGCACAGTGTGGATAAGGTAAACCAGATATTGTCCGATTTTAAGACTGGCAAGAGAGATTCAGCCGAATTTTGGATAAATCTGGAGGAGAAGAAGGTATATATAAGATATTTTGCCGTGCGGAATAAGGCTGGCAGGTATTTAGGCACATTAGAAGCCACACAAGACATCACAGAGATAAAAAAGATTGAAGGCGAACAAAGACTTTCGAAATATTAAAAGAGGAGCGAATGAACGCAAGACAAATAAAGCCAAATGTTTACTGGGTAGGCGCTATTGACTGGGACAGGCGCCTCTTCGACGCTCTGATACCCCTTCCCGATGGAACAAGCTATAACGCATACCTGGTGCGAGGCAGCCAGAAAGTTGCTTTGATAGATACTGTGAATCCCTCCATGACAGAAATCCTCATGGCTTATCTTGAGGATGTTCCCGTTATTGACTATGTCATTGCCAACCATGCCGAGCAAGACCATGCTGGTTCCATCCCTCAGGTTCTGGCGAAGTATCCCGCTGCTAAGGTGGTCACTACGCCCAAAGGCCGGGATTTACTCATGGCTCTCCTGCTTATCCCGGAGGACAGATTTATCATCGTAAGCGACGGTGAAACTTTATCCCTGGGGGATAAAACACTGGAGTTTATCCATGCCCCCTGGGTACACTGGCCCGAGACCATGCTTACATATTTACGGGAAGACAAAATACTCTTCCCTTGCGACCTTTTTGGCTCCCATCTGGCTACCACAGACTTGTATGTAACTGATGAAGGTCAGGGCTACGAATCGGCTAAAAGATACTTTGCGGAAATCATGATGCCTTTCCGCACCAGTATTGAGAAACATTTGGAGAAGCTAAACAGTTATAAGATTGACGTCATCGCCCCCAGCCACGGCCCCCTCCATGACAAACCTTCGTTCATCCTGGAAGCATATCGAAGCTGGGTATTCGGCCCACCAAAAAACATAGTGGTCTTGCCTTATATCTCCATGCATGGCAGCACCCAAAAAATGGTGGAATATTTTGTGGGAGCCCTGGCTGACAGAGGTGTCACGGTTAAGCAGTTCAACCTGGCGGCAACTGATATTGGGAAACTGGCCATGGCCTTGGTGGACGCCGCCACTATGGTCATCGGCACGCCTACAGTTCTGGTTGGTCCACATCCTAACGTCGCCTATGCGGCATTTCTAGCCAACGCTTTAAGACCCAGGCTCCAGTTCATCTCCATCATTGGCTCCTATGGCTGGGGCAGCAAGGCTGTGGAACAGCTCACGGGAATGATTCCCAACCTTAAGGCGGAGGTGCTGACTCCCGTGCTCAGCAAGGGATTTCCCAGAGAAGAGGATTTCCAAGCCCTGGACAACTTGGCTAGCACCATTGCAAAAAAGCATAAAGAGCGTGGCTTTGCCTGATAATTTTTTATAGGAAAGGGAGCAGGATGTCCAAAGCAGTGATAATCTATGACTCCAAGAGTGGCAACCCGGGATGATGGCTAAGACAATTAATCGCTACTTGTGTAATGTTTGTGAGATTTTAAAAAGGAGGAAAAAGACTTATGGAAAAAGCAAAGTTTTATACCCTTCCACAATTGCCCTACCGATATGATGAGTTGCAGCCTTATGTATCCCAAGAACAGTTAACTCTACACCA
>JBGPRV010000040.1:0-9506 GCA_041489785.1 Dehalococcoidia bacterium
CTTCACCACCCATCTTAGAAGGGCAAAAATGCCCAGGGAATTCATTCAGGAGCTCAGAGGTGACCGCCGCAAGGATGCTGTTGATATCTACGACCATATCGAAATAGAGGAGCTCAGAAGAACCTATCTTGCATGCATCCCAAGCCTGGGCACTGGTCCAGGGAGAAGAGGGACGCTGGAGGAATGGTGCAAATAGTGCTTGAATTTTTGATTTTTAAATTCAAGTGGTTGTTCTTCCCCTTTCCTTCTTAAAGAATTTTGGAGCATCATTCAATAGTGTTGGAATCATGCCTGTTCTGTACTGATTTACTTAACTTTATTTACAGTTAAGCGCCTATTGATTTTGGTGATTACATGCCAGAAAGAAAAGTTTACAGAATCGGGGGTCATAGCTTGAGTCTAAACATTCCCAAGGAGATTTGCAAGAAAGCGAAGATAAATGAAAAGTCAGTTTTTGATGTGAACCTGGTGGATGGCCAGGTCACGCTTACAAGATTGAAGTAAAAAGGATGCCCACGTAGCCTAATTGGATAGGGCTCTCTTCCGTCTAAAGAATCGATACGGGTTCAAATCCCGTCGGGGGCGTGTCCAATGAATTATATGATTTGTGAAATGAAAAAGTTATCTCTCTTAAAGATGCTAAATTTGTGCTAGCATTTTGCTAGCATTTATGCTAAAATGCTCAAACACATATTTGAACCCGGGTTTAGCGTAACGGAAATTGATATCTAAAATCATGCCTGTTCTGTATTGAAAAACATCTCCTTTTTTAATGGCAAATTAATGGAAATTTAATGGAAAAATCAAAGGAAAAATGTCCTGAATGTGGGAAGAAACTTAAGTTTCTCAAGAAGCACATCAAGCGGGCTCATTCTACCTTGGCTGAATCAAAGAAAATCTCTGGAAAAGTCCAGGAAATTTCCAGTTCGAATTTTTTGAAAGAAATATCTCTAAAGGAGGAGTACGACAAAATGGAAGAAACTATCAATCCCAAAAAGACGAAAGAAGAAGAAACAAAGACATACAAATGTGGGTCATGCGGAGGATCCTTCAAAGAAAAAATAAAACGGTGTCCACATTGCGGAGTTGAGTTTGAATAATGGCCGAAGTAGATTTCGAAAAACTCCTCCAGCTCGCTTCCTCTCCTGCAGTAGGGAAGAATGCAGAAAGCTTCTCAGGCATGCTCAAGGAAGCAGAGGGAGTGATCAAGCTCGCTGAAAAAGTCGTTTCAATTATGGATCGAGCTGGAGCTCTTCCTGGCATAGTCCGGGCAATCGGAAAAAGGTTTGAAGTTGATGTTGAAACACCCCTCAAAACCAGGGAGGCCTCAAACGGCATCATTCCGGCTTCAGAGTATCACTCACAGGTCCTGGGTGAGCTCAACAGAATCCCTGAAAAGGATCTCAAAAAGCAGTTTGAGGATGCCGCAAAAGTAATGAAGGAACATGCAAAAGCAAAATCTGAATCTGGGTCCGCTGGAAATACGAAACCTAACACAGCGTAAGATCTCAATCCTGGGCGGAACTGGATCCGGGAAAACATCCACGCTCAAGATGATAGCCGCGGTCAGCCCTGTCCCGGTCTACATCTTTGATCCCCTCAATGTGATCAGGATCAAGGACTTTGACCGTGTGCTATTCCCTAAAGGATCCTGGGAAAAGGGAGCTGAGGCCGGGAAGCTCTTCAACAAAATGAAACCCAGAAACATGATCTACTCATTTCGAGATATGCTCCAGGAGGAGCTCAGTCAATTCCTGAATGCATTTTTTTCGAACTGGAAACCTCATTCCTGCCTCATCTGCATTGATGAGGTCCATGAATTCATTCCTGAAGGCGGCGTAGGTGGCAAATATGCACCGGAGATCGAACGCGCATTCAGGCATTGGAGAAATGAAGATGTAGGATTTGTTCTCAGCTCACAAAGGCCTGCCCTGGTCAAGAAGAATGTCCTGGCACTCACAGATTACCTGATCCTGTATCGAACAACCTGGACACACGATCTTAACGCTGCAAAGGAGCTCCTGCAGAACATGCCAGGAATAGATATTAACGCGGTCCTTGCAGGCCTGCAGACTAAGAGCTTCCTGGAAGGATATGTCCTGGACTTCAGAGCCAATGAAAAATGACTAAAAAATATTGCTGTCGCTGCGGCCGGTGCTGCATCTATCAACTTCCAGGACAAAAAGTGAAACGATGCAAATTTTTGATAGGAGAGATTGGCAAGAAAACATCTTGTATGATATACCATATCCGAATTGGCAGAGAAATAGAAGAAGGAGTCTTTTGTATGGAGAGAGATAGCAATATTGCTGATGCTTCAAGATACATAGAAGAGTGCACATTCCTTCCCAGATAATGCCTTATTTGTATTGATTTAGTTTTATTTATATGATAGTTCCTATTCTTATTAATTAACGAATTTTTCGGAGAAAATTTATGGAAGAAATATTAAATCCAAAAGTAGAAATGGTGGGACTCTTTGACCTTATCGGTGTCGGTGTGGTCAAACAGTTCGAAGAGAAATTGACATCACCGGTGATCGGTAACGGAACCCTTGTAAGTGGTGGAATAAAACTCATTGGCGGGGCCGTTCTTCATGGAAAAGGCGGCCGGTTTGGTAATATAGCATCTTCAGCTCTATTGGTCGATGCAGGGGAAGATCTTGCCATGGGCATTATGGGCCTGATAGGATCAGGAACCGGAGCAGCACAAGGGAATACGCACGGATCCGATGGGTTCAGCGCTTAGGAGTAAATCATGACAGCAACAATAATTGGTTCAGTAAGGATCTATGCTGCAGATGCAAGCATGAGTAGAAAAGATGTGATTTTCGGAGACGCTTCAACTGTTCTTCTTGGATTGGGCGCAACTGATCCCAGGCTTTCTTTGATCGTTCCATTTACACCGAAAGCAGAATTGAAAGAAGATGATATCTTGATCATTTCCACAAATTCAATCGCAGATGGAAACATAGATAGCACAGCTGTCTGGAGGATCCCTGTCACGATCAAAAATATGACAACTGGAATAGTTCGCCAGTCATTCCTTGGAATACCCGACTTCACGACAATGGCAGGCTCAGCTATCGGATCTACCGATATTCTCAGCCCTGCAGGGATCTGGACTGACATCGTCAAGTATACTGTCAAGCCACAGGAACGTTTGATTCTTGGACATCAGTTCGCTGAAAATTCCAGAATCATGCTGACAATGGCCGTCACATAAGGTCATTGCTCCTTTGACTTTTTGAGGTAGAAAAAAAATCTACCTCGTAAAATTTATGAGGTAAAATTATGGGAACAGATACAAAGAAGCTTGCAAACGTAGGCGGTGGCTGGACTGGCAGAAAAATCGTTGGTAAGATAGTTCAATTCAAAACTGGATTGCTTAATCAAGATTCCACAGGAATGACAGTGGTCCACAAGACCAATCAATCATCCATCAATGTCAGGAAAGAAACAGCAGATACTCTGGTAAGGAGAAAACAAGGATATCGAGGACTATAATCATGTCCCTCCTAGATACAATAGGGATAACCAAAAAAGAAGCCTCTACAGGAACTCAGTATCCTGATTTCATTACAAGCCTCGGTATTGGCGCTTCAGCCCCTGGTATTGGCGCAGGCCAAGCTATTTCATCTATTGGCGCAGGTGCTGGCAATGCTTTTTCTGGCGTTGGAAATGCTTTCACTGGTTTCGGTAATGTCGGGACTGGCATAGGGTACGGTTTAGGTTCAGTTGGTGCTGGTATTGGAAACGCAGAAGCAGCAGTCGGGAAAGGTATAGGCTCAGGTCTTAGTATCGGACTTCCCCTCGTGGCATTCGCAGGTCTTGCTTATTTGGTCATGAAAGGAGCAAAATAATGGCAAAGAAAAAGAATAATAATGATCTTCTCTTAGGCGTAGCAGCCCTGGGTATTGGTGCATACTTCCTTCTCTCTGGAGATAAGTCAGGTGGTGGCAGCGAAGGCGGTTCTTTCATAGCTCCATTGGTACTCACTCCCTCAGGCGAACAGGCGCTTCCTTATACTGTTGGTGGTGGAAGTACTGGTACAAGTCTCGTTGCCTTCTTACCTGATTATTCTGGTATCACCAAGAAAGAAGCATTCATCCCAGGAAAAGCGCCATATGTCGAAGCTGCATGGGCAGGCATTCAAGCAGAACAAAAATCATTCCTTTCAAGTTTGCCAGGGCAAGCAAACAAACCTCCAACGCTTGCCCAGGCAACCACTAATGAAGGATTGATCTGGCATCCGATAACGAAGAAAGAAAGCAGCATCGTAAGAACAAACCTGGGTGGAAATATAGCTCCTGTATATGGAAGTGGATTCTAATGGCTTCACGAACATACAAGAACAGTGCAACGATAGCGACACAAGCAGCATGGGTGATTGATCCACTTAATCATATCGCAAACGTGCAACCAGAGCCACACGATTACATGAAGAAGTTCATACACTTCAATAGTCTTTTCGTCAGTAATGAAGACAGCAACACGATAGAAATCTATCCTAACGGATCTGCTGACAGACGTCAGGTACTGCCCCAGGGAGCTACTCGAAATCTGCTCACAAGTGATGGCACGGTTGACGTATTTGATTATGTCCTGGTCAAAAACATAGGAGCTGGGACTGTATCAATCGGGAACGTAACGGTAAGAATCGGAAGAGAAGGGAAATAATATGGAAACTGGAAGTAATATATCTTCAAGCAATGCAATTATCGCTGAAGTTCATCAAATAATAAAAGGTGGCAGGAACGTAGTAATTCCACCGGGAGACATGTTAATAGACGTATATCATGGTTTGGGAGCTACTCCCTTATGGGTTGCCATCACTTCTGGAGATATTGATAGCGTTGATTGTTATACTATGCAAACTTTTTGGACAAGTGAATTATTTACAATTTACCTTACTGCATCACAATTAGGTAATTCTCATTTTTCATGGGTAGCAGGAGCTTAAAACATGACAGGAGCAACATTTAGACATAAAGCTTTTCAGATAAGCGATTCAAAAGACATTGATTTGAATGGTCAAAATATCATCAATGCAATAATACTAACAACTAATAGTGCAATTGGATACCTAGTAACACAGGTAAACACACAAAGCCTAGATATCGGCATTGCAGGAGCTGCCCAGCTTCATTTGGCTCCATTTGCAGGCGGTGGCTTATCGGGACAATTCGTGATCAATGGCTATGGTGTAGCTTTTCCTATCCAGCTTCCGACAGCATCAGCACCAGCATATCAAAAAGGCGGTTTATACTTCGATACGACTTTAAATAAATTGCGTATCGGGGGAGCTACCGCATGGGAAACCATAACCAGCGTATAGATTAAATATAAAGGAGAAAATAAAAATATGACATACACAAGACAAGACGTATTGAATCATTTCAACGTAGCAAGAGGAACAACCTACACATTAGTGACGTTAGGTACTGAATTATTGACACAAACATTAAGAGCAGAATTACGGCAAATTCTGAGAGATGATGCAAAAGCAGCGGAAGAATCTCAAGTTATCAATATATGAATATCTCTATTGATGATGGTCAGGTTAACCTCATCATTTTTTTAATGGGTTCAATTTTCGCAATTCTGAAATCAATAGATGTATATCTCAGAAATCTACAGGTATCTGCAACAAAAGCAACAGCGATCGCTCAGGAAGAAACAGCAAAAGCGATAACTGCCTCCAATCTTTTCAAGAAAAAAGAATGATAACTAACCTGCGTGAATACCTCGAAAATAAAATAATATCAACTCAAGAAGAGGTTAGAGTTGCATTTTTCAGAATTGAAACATATAGGCAGATACTGGAAGATCTGAAATCAAAAAGTCAATAAATGCTCCCAAAAAGGTAGACCTTTTGAGATATTGAAAACTGTATTTTTAGCATGCTTGTTTTGTATTGATTACACTATGATTATCATACATGCAAACTGTAATGGTAATCAGGTCGATTGAAAATGCCAAAATTACAACTAGAACCTGATGGAACACATAGGATTACGATTCCTATGGATATCGTGAAAGGAAAGAACTGGCAGAAAGGCGCAGATATCGGTTTTTGCATCGTTGATGAAATTAACCGTCCGAACCCTGGGGATATCTTCCTTCGAAAGAACAGATGATATCTGCTTATATCCGTGTAAGTACTGAAGAACAGAATTCAGGCCTGCAGGAAAATCTGATATCGGCACAAGAACCTGATCGGACATATTCTGATAAGGAGAGCGGGACGATCTCGACCAGGGAAGGATATACTGAGCTCTGTAAAGAGATCCAGCTGGAGAAGGTATCTGAGGTGATGGTCTATCGTCTGGATCGTCTTGGAAGAGATCCTATTGAGCTGATCAGATTCTTTGATCTCCTGGATCTTCACCAGGTGAAATTCAGATCCTTGACAGAACCCTGGCTTTCTGACTGGAATATGGGACCCATGCAATTTCTGACATGGTGGCTACAGATAGGCATGGCAAAGTTTGAGCTACTGCTACTGAAGGACCGGCAGAAGAGAGGAATTGCGGCAGCCAGGGTAAGAGGGAAGCATCTGGGAAGACCAAGGAAGAACGGACTCTAAAGACTTCCTCCGGAACAAAAAAACAATAGCGGTAAACATCGCTAAATTTATTGTTTAAGTTTAAATTTCTGGATAAAAAATGAGGAGGGGATTGAAGACCAATGCTCCGATCGGGATTGGAGCCCAAGTCGCCCCCAGTCTCCAACCCATTTCAGAGTATCGGTCTTCAAGTAAACCTCAGCCAGGAACAACGAAAATTGAGAGCCGGGATTGTAAGCATTTGCAGTGCCCCTGAAGGACCTACAATTTTCTAAAGGATTTCTGATAATATAAGCTTAGTGATGATTGCGTTTAATATAAATACTAAAAAGTAATTGGTTAAGCATCCGAATTTTTCTGGTTTGCAGCTGGAAATTGAGGACGAAGGAACACGAATGAATGAAACTAAACCAGATAGCGAAGCTAATTTACTTTGGGAATATATCCCGCCAAAGCCAAAAAGAAGAAGAGTACTTGAAAGAAATCTGAAAAAAGAACGAGTCAAGGTTTTTTGTGATTGTGATTTGAAATATCATCTACGTGGCTGGTTCAAATATCATATTCATATGCATGTGAAAGTTCCAGGACCGATTTTGGGACAATGGCACGAACAAGGATTCAAACCTCTTAGAAAAGGTGTAGCGCATGTTAGGTTTGAGGGTTCCGATAAAAAATATATTTTTCCAGCTTATTTTCGGAATCGAAAGGTAAAATGACGCGCTGCGATCGATGCCATAGAGAATTCACGCCAAAGGAACCGGACCAACGATTCGGGCCAGTGTGTGCCAGGAAGAATCTCAATCATCACATTGAGGTCCGGAACAAAAAAGGGGAACTCATAGCGGTGATCGTTTGATTCAGTGTCTGGAAACAAAAATGGATCAAGAAAAGCCATTAAATCCTTGCCAGTTGAAAAAATTATGGGGTGGCAATGTTATATCCTGTTCTTTTGATTGCGCTTTTGATCATGACTGCCCTGTTTATTATTGCAATTCAAAAGGTGAACCCATTCTTACTTGTGACAGAGACAAAAGATCTCATGGAATTGTGAGATGAAATTCATCTTTTTTGAATCCCGTAAAGGTGAGCAAGTTGCTCACAATCTAACGACTATGAACGCGAGGAGTTTTTGGAGGATGACCTAAACACTGTTATAATTTTATCCGGGGCTCTGTCGAGATGTGGTTGCTTTATCAGCGTGGAACGGGTTGTTTTCACTACCAAAACACGGCTCTTGGGTTATTCCTGAACCGGAGAAATTATAACGAATTTTTAAAAGAAAAATAAATAAAAGTTCGAGGTTACAACTAACCAATACAAAAAGTTGTGATTGTTTAATCACATTACTTGTGAGTATCATAGCAAAAACAATAATAAAAACAATATCAATGGACAGTGAGCAAAAATAAAAAGTTGTGAGCAAGTTGCTCACATTGTAACAAAATAATGGCAGATAAAAGAAAACATATCTTTCTTTCAGATCAAAATCTGATTGAAAAATTAGAGAAAATCAAGAATCTTGAAAACATTACATTTGATGAAATGTTTGAGAAATATCTTGATTTGCCTGATTCTGATAATGTAATTAACGAGAAATATCTTGAAGTTGAAAATTTGATCGTTCGGGCGTATGGTAAAAAGGATATAGCTTTCAAGGATCAGAAACTTAGAATTTTGATGGAGTATTACTGGGTGATGATTATTCAATCTGCAAAAGGAAAATTAGACCTTGATAGAATTTTACATAACATAGATGCGGATCTTAAACTTGGAACTTACAAAAAGAGGTAATGTTCATATACATGACAGAATTTATTTTTCAAAAATTCAATAAATAAAAGAGAGGAGGTTGAAAAAAAATGTACAAAATAGTTATCGTATTGAATGATACTGAACTCAGTATTACACCAGGACACGATATCCATCTTCCATTTAAAATTAGCGGCTGGAATTTTGAAGATGAAGATCTCGAATTCAATTTAGAAAATGAACTCAAGTACTTTATCCTTGATTTTCTAAATAAAAGATACAGAAAAAGTGAAATTTAAGAAGGCAGAACAAATGAGAATTGTAGAATTCCTGACCGACTGTCAGGCAAGAGGCCTGACAGATCACACCATAGAAACATACCGGTCCTGCTGTCTGGATTTCCTGAAATGCAATCCTTACCCGGAGAAAGTGGCCACTGAAGATCTTGTAAATTACCTGGGAGAGCTCAGGGCCCGTGGCCTGCAGGGATCCACACTGAAAGGCTACTTCGCAGCGATCACAGCATACTATGATTTCCTGATCTTCACCGGCGCCATGAAAGTCAGCCTGATCCCTTCCTTCCGGAAGAGATATCTGCATCACATCAAGCTGCAGTACAATGGAGAGAATACCAGGCAATTGATCAGCGCTGATCAAATGGCAGAACTCATCAATCTTTCCCGCTATATCCTGCCAAGGACCATGATGTTATTCCTTGCAAAGACAGGGTTAAGGCGAGGCGAACTCATTGCTATGGATATCAAGGATATTGATCTAGAGAAAGGAGAATTCAGGGTAAAGCCAAAGGCAAAGCGTAGCAATCGCCTTGGATTCCTTGACCATGAGCTGACTGCAGCACTCCGGGAATACCTGGACTGGCGCGAGCTCAGAGCAAATGAAGATGCACTCTGGATATCATCGGATCACGGTACAAGGATATCCAGGAATTATGTTTACTACACAGTCATTACTCTGGCATCCTTGCTTGGTCTACATGACCGCAAAGGTACTCTGAACAAAAAATTCACACCACATTGTTTCAGGCATTTCTTCACCACCCATCTTAGAAGGGCAAAAATGCCCAGGGAATTCATTCAGGAGCTCAGAGGTGACCGCCGCAAGGATGCTGTTGATATCTACGACCATATCGAAATAGAGGAGCTCAGAAGAACCTATCTTGCATGCATCCC
>JBGPRV010000041.1:0-9432 GCA_041489785.1 Dehalococcoidia bacterium
GTGAAATGGGTAAACGTACACCCTCGGAATCCGTCTCTTGGGCTACCTTCGATTATGGCTATCCTGATCTACAATGACCCGGAAACAGGGTATCCGCTAGCAATAATGGACGCTACTGAAATCACAGCCTACCGAACCGGCGCGGCAGCGGCTATCGCCTCCAAATATCTGGCGCGACGAGATTCGCATACAATTGGAATTATCGGTGCTGGCTTTCAGGCACACACGCAGATACTGGCTCATGCCGAATTGTTTAACCCCATCTCGATAAAGGCTTTTGACGTTTCCAAAGCTGCTGTGGATAGACTAATGCATTCTTTCTCACAGTTTTCGGTCAAAAACTGTTCCATTCAAGAGGCGGTGGCATCGGATGTCGTATGCACTTTGACGCCTTCGCGTAGTCCTATTATCAAGAAAGAGTGGATAGTCCCCGGAACTCACATAAATGCAGTCGGTGCCGATGCGCCAGGTAAGCAAGAACTGGACCCTTCGATATTGAAGGAGGCCATTGTCGTTGTCGATGACATGAAACAGGCAAGCAGTAGCGGGGAGATTAACGTCCCTATTCAGAAAGGTATCTATAGTATTGGTGAAGTCTACGGAACACTCGCCGAATTGGTTGTGGGCAAGAAGAAAGGGAGACCAGATAACAAGGTTATCACTATATTCGATTCGACTGGAATTGCCGTTGAGGACATAGCTGTGGCTAAGCTTCTGTTTGAGAAGGCTCAACAAGTGGGTGGTTATCCATCAATTGACTTGGTGGGAGCATGAGGGAATGAGAGATGAAAGTAATTGATTTGCGTAGCGACACTGTCACTCATCCCACACCTGAGATGCGGAAGGCAATGTTTGAGGCGAAGGTAGGTGACGATGTTTATCGTGAGGACCCCACGGTCAACCGGCTTGAGATGATGGCAGCGGGGATGATAGGTAAGGAAGCCGCACTCTTCACCACCTCCGGCACCCAGAGTAATCTTATCGCCGTGCTCACCCATACCAAGCATGGCGACGAAATCATCGTGGGAGATGAGGCACACATCCTCTGGTACGAAGTAGGGGGTGCTGCAGCCCTCGGCGGCGTAACTATGCGCACCGTGCCCAATGATAGTTGCGGCCGTCTCAATCCGGATGATATTGACCGAGCAATCCGGGGCAAGGATATCCACTACCCGCAAACGACGCTCCTCTGTCTTGAGAACACACATAATCGCTGCGGTGGGGCTGTCCTCACGACAGACTACACAGACGAAGTCTGCAATCTGGCCCACACACGCGGGATAAAGGTACATCTGGATGGTGCTCGCATTTTTAATGCCGCAATTGCTCTGGGTGTGCCGGCGTGCGTGCTGGCCCAGAATTCGGATTCTGTAGCATTATGTCTTTCGAAGGGATTGAGTGCGCCGGTGGGATCGCTGCTGTGCGGGAGCAAAGATTTTGTTGAGCGAGCCCGCAAGTTCCGTAAGATGCTGGGCGGTGGCATGCGGCAGGCGGGAGTTATCGCAGCTGCGGGCATCGTGGCACTGGAAACAATGGTAGACCGCCTGGCTGAAGACCACGCCAATGCCAGACGTCTGGCACAAGGGCTCGCAGGCATCGAAGGAGTAACGCTGGCCCAGGATGACATACCGACGAACATCGTGATGTTCCATCTCTCCCCCGAGTTGTCTGTCGTCGAGTTTGTTGAAGGTCTTGATAGAACAGGGATAAAGATAGGCTTGCGTGACGGCCGCCCGTTCCGTGCGGTAACTCACCGCATGGTATCATCCGCAGATGTTGACGAAGCACTGACACGCATCGAAGCAGTTTGTCGCAGGCTCCGTCGTCGGGCTTGAGAACAGCCTTGGTATGGCAGCTCAATTTGACGCGTACCTTAGTAAGCTACTCGGCAATCTTAGCTCATTGCCCTTCAGCGTCTTCTGAGCCACATTACCAAAAGTGAAATTGAATTTATCCCTTAGCGCTTGAAAGCAACTGGAAAACTGCATAATCTGTCAAGCATAATTAATCAACCGAACAAATACGAACACTTGTATAGCATCTTGAAAAAGAATATCATTTATTCGCAAGTGAGATCTAAATTTTTACTAGTAGATAAGCAAAGGAGAACTGTTAATGTCATATAAAGACATTTTGAGAAACTCAATAAGGACATTCGAAGATTTGGAGAAATGGCTTACCGACCAGAAAGCAAGAGTTGATCCCAGACTTAAGGAAGTAATTGCCAAATACCCTATGAGGGTAAATACCTATTACCTGGGTCTTATCGAAAAGATGAATGACGGTATCTGGAGACAGGCAATTCCTGATGTCGAAGAGCTTGAGCATTATATGGACCTGTCACCAGATCCACTGGATGAGGAAGGAGATATTCCTCTCGGCGGGCCAAGGACAATAATTCATAGGTATCCTGACAGGGTCTTATTGTTTGCATCAAACGAGTGTGCAATGTATTGCAGATTCTGCACCAGAAAACGAAAAGTGGGTGATGACCTTAAGAATCCTTCAATAGAGGAAATAAGAAAGGGAATTGAATATGTCGCATCTCATGAAGATATAAGGGACGTATTGATCTCTGGTGGGGATCCGCTACTAATTCCAAATAACAGACTTGATGAAATCCTGGGAAGGCTAAAAGAAATTCAACACCTTGAATTAATAAGAATTGGTACAAGAGTACCATGTACATGGCCGCAAAAGATAATTGAAGACAAAGAGTTCATTGAGGTGCTGAAAAGGCATTTGCCTCAATCACTAAAAGATCCACAGCTCTATATCAACACACATTTTAATCATCCGAATGAAATAACTGACGAAAGTTATCAAGCTATTAAGATTTTAAGAGAACTGGGCATTCCAATAGGAAACCAAACTGTTTTGCTAAAGGGAGTTAACGATGACACAGATGTAATGAGAGACCTGGTACACGGCCTTGGTAAAATGGGAGTAAAACCATATTATCTATATTACGCCGATCTGGTTGAGGGAACGGGTCATTTTAGAACAGAAGTGTACAAAGGAAAAGAAATCTGCAGAGACCTTTGCGGAGGTACTACAGGTTTCCTCCGTCCACTATATGTAGTTGATGCACAAGGTGGAAGAGGGAAAGTACCAGTAGATCTCGGGTATTCAGATGGAATTAGTGAAGATAAAAGAGGTGGAACTCTTACCTCAGCGATTGGACTCGGGAAAGTCTACATAAATGATCCGATTGAAAAAATAGAAGGAAGACCGATAAGACATAATCCAAACAAGAAATAGGGGTCAATGCTATAAGCAAAACAAGAAGGCGATACGCCATATTATTTATGAGTCTTTGTGTGTGGCTGCGGAGATATTGCGCGGGACTAATCTATTCGGAGCAGGTCTCTAATCCTATTCGAAAGGATATACCTTATCCGTTTCCTTGCCCATTGCCTGCAACAATGCTTTACCACCGGAGAAAATGGCAGAAGCCTCTTGAGGTGATTTGTGAACCATGGTGATGGACCCTGTGGGACATGTAGATGCACAGAGCCCGCAGCCAATACACCTATTCCTGTCGATGATGGTGTGGTCGTTTTCACTTCGGATGGCATTTACCTGGCATCGCTCCACGCAGGTACCGCAGGTGATACAGGTCTCCTGGTCTTTTGTGGCATAGTAGTTTGATTTTACTATGGCTTGGAGATTACCGTATTTCGTGACGTGTGCTAAAGACTTACAACAGCAGCCACAGCAGTTGCATATAAATACCTTGTTGCCCGCGCTGTTTGTGGAGCAGTGAATCAGGCCATCCTCTTCGGCTTTCAGCAGTATCTTCTTTGCCTCTTCTTTTGAAATTTCCCGGCCGATTCCATTTTCAATGTAGAAATCCGCTGATGCTCCGAAACTCATACATGCCTCCAGCAGCTTGTCACACCCCTTTCCAAGCATTCTACTTTCTTTCCGGCAAATGCAGTCGGCAACGGCAAACCTGGTATGTGATTCGATAATCTGTGACACCTTTTCGTAGGGCTGAATCTCGGTGCTCCCTTCTATTTCTTGCTCAACAGGGATAACGCGAAATCCTCCTGTTTTTCGGTTTCGCTGTGCGGGTACCATTCCCTCCTCGAAATACTTCTCGTAAAGTTTGATGTTTTCCTGGGTCAGGTTATTCAACTGGAGTTCCCAGATTCCGACCACCCAGGGTATCAGGGCGTAGTAAACCTCGTTGTCAGGCGCTGTATAACGCATTATTAATCCCCTTCTAGACATCTTATACAGGGTTTCTCCAAGTTCAGTTTTATCCTTCCCTGCTCTCTCTGCTATAGCCGCTACGTTTTCTGGAAACGGTCGCAAGTGCAACATTATCCCGGCTTCATTTGGAGTAAAGAGATGCTGCAGTATCTCCAGTTCCACGCCGCTTTCAGTTCTAGGGAATCCCTGGGGAAACATATCCAGTCTTTCACGAAGTCTCTCATAGACGTTAGACATAGCAATCTCCTTTCGCCCTAGACAAGAATAAATTCAACCCTGAATTATACTCTTGTCTAGGAAAAAATGTACTGCACCCCTGAGGTGTGGAAGAGATAGGCAGTATTTTGGCATGTAATACCTGATTTGCAGCAGGCAAATTGATATAAAGTCCTTGCAATTCCGCAGGGCTCTATTCAGCGAGAATACCGCTGGCTATCACGGGCAGGTAACGTTCGTTCGGGTGCTGTTCCAGCAATGCCAGTTGTTATCGCCGAAGTGATTGAAGTCCTTGATGTGCCCTACTCCGCTAGTGCTGCTCCACTCGATATAGGTGTGGTTGTCCCCGCTCTTGTTGTATAAATCCCAGATGTGATCATAGGGAACACCTTTGGTATACTGGGTATCGATATAGCCTCCGTTCTCCGGACCACCGGGGACTATGTTTGTATATCGGATAGCGTGTGTGCCTGCGGAGATATTGCGGGACCAGTTTATTCCCACCAGGTCGGTTGAGTCAGCCGGGCTCTCCCTGAGAATCCAGAAGCCCTCGGTTGCTGGGAGGTCGCATTCGCCCCAATACCACAAAAAGTCCTCATACTCGCCTTCTTTCGATATGTTCATCGCCCAGTGGACTCCCTCTGTGATAACCTCCGTGATAAACTGTGCGTGCAGCTCGGCGATGTATGTGACGTTGCCGATGTTTACCGAATATGACCAGATCCATGAGCCATCGTCTTGCTGCACCGGGGTATGCTGGAAGGACGCACGAAAGGCTGCTACCGGCACCGCAAGTCCGGCTGTGATAATCGCACTCCAGACGCCTACCGTAAACGCCGCAAAGTTCCAGTTGGATTGATTTACGGCTAAAGTGACGAGACCGCCCATGCCACTGAATTCTTCAAAGGGGATGACAAAAGTGTCTACCGGTGGAATGGTTGGCGCTCCTGATGTGCCGCAGCCGGTGACGGTCAAAACTGCGATAACCAGAACGAGGAATAAATGCAACAGAGTTTTGCCTCTTAGAGTTTTCATAGATAGCCTCCTTTATACCTTAGAGTAGCCCAGTAATTAACAGGCATATAGGGAAATGCTAACATCTGCACGAAGGGCAGTCAACTGCATGTTGGATGCTCGTAAATCGTCACGATGTCCAGCAAGTTTTTCAGCGTCCTTTATTTTTCCGATGACCTTGACAAAAATAGTTAATATAAATTAAACTATCAACCATGGGTTCATGGTTAACTAAATGTTTAATAATGTGCTCTCCAAAATCGAGAGGCTGACGATGGACAAGTCACAATTGGTTCAGGAAATAGTTGAGTTGGAACAGCAGGTCGGCCGCATTATAGGACAGCATGCTCACAGTATCTGGATTGATTCAGGACTTACCTTAACACAGCTCAAGAGTCTGTTCTTAATTGCCAACAAAGGAAGCACCAATTTCAGGAAACTGGCAAAGGCTCTGGGAGTGACCCCCTCCAATGTAACGGGCATTGTTGACCGTCTGGTAGAACAGGGGCTGGTCAGCAGAACACAAAATCCAGAAGACCGCCGCGAGATGACACTGCAGGCAACGGATAAAGGAAAAGCTCTTGTGTCTAACCTCAAAGAGACTGGAATCAAGCGCATGACCCAGATTCTGTCTCTTCTCAGTTTGGGAGAGCTTTCTGCCCTCGTTCAGGGGCTTTCGGCGTTTATCAGGGCAGCGGACTCCTATAAAGGACAAATCAAAGATGAACATGATTGAAGTTGAGGGGTTGACC
This sequence comes from Dehalococcoidia bacterium, assembly GCA_041489785.1. GTDB lineage: Bacteria > Chloroflexota > Dehalococcoidia > GIF9 > AB-539-J10 > RBG-13-51-36. The sequence goes on from JBGPRV010000041.1 coordinate 6,201, forward strand.
AGGCGCTTTGGCGATTTCACGGCTGTAGACCACATCTCATTTACAGTTGGAGAAAGGACGGTATTTGGATTTCTTGGTCCTAACGGGGCCGGTAAATCAACTGCAATCCGGATGCTTTGTACTTTGCTGCGTCCCAGTGAGGGCAGTGCCCGGGTGGTTGGTTTTGACATAGTCAAGGAGCAGGGCCAGGTCAGACGGCACATTGGTCTAGTCGCCGAAAAGATTATCCTTTATGACCAGCTAACAGCCGAAGAAAACCTCAGTCTTTTCGGCAGGTTGAATAATTTGCCTGAAGAGCAAATCAAACAGGCTATAGACAAGTGGCTTGGCCGCCTTCATATGGAAGCATGGCGTAAACATCGTGTGGGTACGTTCTCAACAGGTATGAAGCAAAGAATTAACGTTGCTCGTGCTCTGCTGCACCACCCTGATGTGCTCTTCCTCGACGAGCCTACTCTTGGTCTGGACCCACAGACGACGCATGCAATACATGAATTTATTCTGGAGTTGAGGGAGGAGGGTATGACCATTGTGCTGACTACCCACGATATGGTCGAGGCTGAGACCCTGTGCCAGCAGATAGCCATTATTGACCTAGCTAAAATAGTGGCTCTGGACACGACGACAAACCTGAAGAAGCTTCTCTCTGCTGATAATACCACTGTGATAGATGTGGAAATAGTCAATCTCAGTGAACCGATGCTCTCCCAGCTTAAGAATGTGGAATCAATTGCTTCGGTCACACAATCGGATACCTACCGCGTCAGAATTCATACACGCAACACCGATAATATTGCCCCGATTCTGAGTGCTCTCAACACTATGGGAGCAAGTGTCCGCGCCATCAACACCGTACTGCCGACTATGGAAGATGTCTTCCTCCATGTAACCGGGCGAGAGATAAGGGATAAGATAGCTGCAAGCGTTCCCTCAGTCCGGGGACACGGTTGGCGCAGAGCCTCCAGAGTAAGGTAAGAAAGGAGAACTGGTATGCTTGGGAATTTAAAAGGTCTGATTATGCACAGCCTTCGCCTCGGGATAAAAGACCTGTTAGTTTTCGCCCGCGATCGCATGATGCTTATCTCCTTTGTTGTCATGCCCATCTTCATGATGCTGATGGTAGGTTTCATCTTTCCCTCGCAGAACGCTTTGAAGAATGTCTCTTTTGGCGTGGTTAATCTTGATGAGGGATCAATGGGTGGCCAAATAGTATTGGCGCTGCAACAAATGAGCCGGAGCCAGAATGAACGAATGTTCGACATTACCTATTTGCACAGCAAGGGGACCGCTGTAGACCAAATCAAATACCAGACAATTAGTGGTGCTCTTATTATCCCAGCGGATTTTTCAGCCAAAATCTCGGCGGGTGAACAGGCTTCGGTGATACTTATAACCGACCAGTCCAACCCGCAGATATCAGCCGGCATCACTGGCACAATTAGTGGGCTTATGTCGGCAATGGCAAACCAACTGGCCTCCCAGAATGTGGCTGCACTGTTACCAAATGTTCCGAACCCTCAACAATTGATTGTGCCCTTCACCGTTCAAACGGAAGGCATCGTCGTTGGGAAGCCTAACTACTTCGAGTTTATGGCCCCCGGCATTATGGCAATGACGATTATGATGGCGGCGATGACCGGGTTGGCTGGCTCGGTATCAAGGGAGCGGGAACTGGGCACGCTCGATGGCATCATATCGGCTCCCATCAGCCGGCTATCAATCATACTGGGTAAGAGCTTTGCCCAGGTGGTACGCGGACTTTTGCAGGCAGTGCTGACATTAATTCTCGCCGTGGTGCTTTTTGGCGTGGTAGTTCACGGCAGCTATGGCCTTCTCGCGTTGCTCCTGTTGCTGACGGTTTTCTCCTTTATTGGCATCGGCATCATGGTATCGGCGGTGGCTTCGCAACAGGAAACTGCCATGACAATTATGATGACCCTGACTTTCCCGATGCTTTTTCTTTCCGGCGCACTCTTCCCCGTCCAGCAAATGCCGGTGGTGATGCAGTGGATTTCAAAAGGACTTCCCCTGACCTATGCTGTTGAAGCTCTGCGGAAATGTGTTGTGCTGGGCACAGGCATGTCGGGAATGATGACCCAAATCTGGGTAATGCTTGGCTTCGGTGTGATATTCACGGTGATCTCCATACCCGTTTTTAACAGGGCTATCACCAGATGATTGAAAGCTAATTATTTAATAGTGCCAAAAATACGGAGGGACAGGTGATTAACAAAATGCGTTTTTGGTTGATAATCTTGCCAGTAGTGGCTTTGCTTGCCTCGGTTGTGGGAACTACTGCGCCTGTACTAGCCTCGGTAGCAGGGAAACCTAATTTGAAAGTGACAGTGGTGGGGAGCCAGGAGCTCACAGTGGGGCAAATCGGAACCTTCCAGATAATGATTCAGAATATAGGGACTTTTTCGGGAGATGTCGAAGACCCAGCCGACCAGGTCATAGCACTGGGCTATCCTACGGGTGTCGCCCTGGTGCCACCGTGCACAACCGCTGTAGGTGTCACTGCTACCCTAACATCCGGGTCGTCTTCAATTGAAGTCGTGAGTGGGGCAGCCTCCCTTGGTACACTGTCCAGGGGCGTGTCTACTACGCAACCGATTACCTTCCAGCTCTATATCCACAAAGATACCCAGCCCGGAGCCTATAAACTTGACCTGAAACTGGAGTACCAATATCTCAGCGATGTTGATTGGCTCAACCCTGGGGAGGCATCGCCCCAGTTTGATTTTCACTGGGGCAGTAGAGTGCAACAGGGACAAATATCAATCACGGTCGTTGGGACCTATTTCTCGGCAGTAATCACCCAGACGGAGGGAGTCATAGCCGGAGCGACAGGCATTATTACGGTGGACATCCAGAATAGTGGAGCCAGTGAGGCATATGACGTTACTGCCGAAATAGCCCCGGGAACTAGTATTTCCCCTATCGGCCCAGCCAGTTTTCTGGGAGATGTCGCTGGGAATAGTTCGGTTACTACCCAGTTAAAGGTGTCGGTCTCAAAAGAGGCGGTTGCCAAAAATTCCTCTGTCAATATCTTGGTCAAATACAAGGATAACAGAGATGTGCCAAGACAGTCACTGCTGACTGTAGGCGTAATGGTAGAGGGCGAGTTGAACTTTGAGGTTCAGACTATCCAGGTGGATGGCAGTCTTACTCCGGGGTCTGAGAAGGTTATCACCATTCCTATTGTGAACGCCGGCGACTACGAGGCAAAAGA
>JBGPRV010000042.1:0-9393 GCA_041489785.1 Dehalococcoidia bacterium
GATAATAATGTTTCTCCCCCACTTCGGCTTCATTTCAAAGAAGTAGCCATCGTCCACGATATATCTTATTAAATCGTGCATGTCGTAGGCTTCCCGTGGGTTGTCTGCGATAACATTCAGTATGCCATCATCAAGCAAGGCCATGGGGTCTCCTGACCACTCCTTTCGCTGCGGCTTCTCTTCGCAGTGCTGAGGAAAGAAAGAAACGTATTCTTTTATAGCTTTAATACATTCCTCATCTGAATTCACCTCCAGGTCTCCACAGCCACTAATCTCACAGTGGATTTTGGAACCGCCAAGCTCGTCTTCAGTGAGTTTTTCCCCAATCACCGATTTGACAAGAGCTGGTCCACCTAAACCCATAAAACTCGTTCCTTTGACCATAGGCACGAAATCGGAAAGGCCGGGTATATAAGCAGTCCCTGCATATCCTGGCCCCATCATAGCCGCAATTTGTGGGATTATGCCTGACATCAGAGATTCTTCCTTAAAGAGATAGCCTGTATTGGCAAATAGTGCCACTCTTTCGCCGCTAAAGCCACCACCACTTACCCGGGCGCCCCCAGAATCACTCAGCCATATCATAGGTATTCTTTCTTTGAGAGCAATCTCTCTTATCCTGGTCACTTTGGTTTCGTTGACAATTCCCATAGAGCCGCCTCTCACTGTGAAATCGTAAGCTGCCACGGCCACGTCCCTAATGCGGACCCCGTCATTCAGTTTGCCGCAGCCTGTAATAACTCCGTCAGCCGGCACAAGTTCATCAACACCGAACTCGCTACCAAGCATGCCAGTTTCAACGAATGTCCCCTTTTCAACCAAGAGGTCAAGCCTCTCTCTGGCAGTCAGTTTTCCTCGTCCATGTTGTTTTTGGACGGCCTCTTCACCTCCCATCTGCTTGATTTCCTCGCGGAGACGTGCAAGGTTTTCAACCTCCTGTCTCATTTTGTTACTCATTTTTCCCCTCCTTTAATTTCGATATGAAATGAGTGTCATAGTTCCCTGATTTAAATATCTCAGAATCAAAAGCTTTTCTGAGGAAAGGAATGTTGTTCTTGATACCTGTAATTTCATAGTTGCCCAGAGCATGCTGCATCTTTATTATAGCTTTGTTTCTATCTTCGCCCCAGACGACTAGCTTGGCAATCAAGGGGTCATAAAACTGACTCACGGTGTCTCCAGCCTGATATCCAGAGTCCACCCTTATTCCCTCACCACGTGGTTCAATATACCTAGCTATGTTGCCGGGTGATGGATAGAAATTCTCCGAATCCTCGGCATAGACACGAGATTCAATGGCCCATCCCCTCCAGCCCAAGCTGTCTTCTCTGAGCAATAAAGATTCGCCTGACGCAATTCTGATTTGCTGCTCAACCAGGTCAATACCGGTTATCATTTCAGTAATCGGGTGCTCTACTTGAAGCCTGGTGTTTATTTCCAGAAAGTAGAACTTCCGATGCCTATCAACGACAAATTCAACGGTGCCAGCATTTGTATAGCCAATTCCCTGAGCCAAGTGCTTGGCCGCATGTCGTAGTTCATGCCTCAATTCAACAGTAGCGAAAGGAGATGGTGACTCTTCAATCACTTTTTGATGCCGTCTCTGCACTGAGCATTCTCTTTCTGGGAAAGTAACCACGTTGCCGTCTTTGTCTCCCAGGATTTGGATCTCTATGTGGTGGGGTGATTCCAGATATTTTTCGACATAGACTCTCTCATCACCAAAAGCCAGTCTGGCCCGGTTTGTGGCTGTATCAAATGCTTCTGCAACCTCCTCTACTTTTCCCACCTTCATCATGCCGATCCCGCCACCGCCAGCCGATGCCTTAAAGATAACCGGGAAGGAAAGTTTAGCTGCCCACTCTTTGGCTTCTTCGACACTGCTCAATATACTACTCCCTGGCGGAATGGGTATGCCCAAACTGGTAGCTATTTCTCGTGAACGGTACTTGTCTCCCATTTTCTGAATGACTTCGGAGCTCGGCCCGATAAATATCAACCCCTCTGTCTCACACCTCTGAGCAAATTCCCACCGTTCGGACAAGAAGCCATATCCAGGATGAATGGCACTTGCGCCTGACTCTCTAGCCACTGCAATAATTTTATCTATATTGAGATAGCTGTCCTTGGGTTTAGCTTCCCCAATCCTCAGTGCCTTATCTGCCTCCTGGACGAACAGAAATTTCTCATCTATATCTGAATACACCGCTATGGTCTCGACACCTAATAGCTCGGCAGTCCTGATTATGCGCCGAGCAATTTCTCCTCGATTAGCAATCAGTACAGATTTGAGCATACGCTGGTTTACTCAATGCGATAGTTTGGTATAAAAAGTAGTCTAGAATTCAACCCCAAAAACGCATTACGAAGACTATCCCCCAGTTTCTCCATAGGAGGGTGGCAATCCGTTAAGTGACTAGAACCCCAAGAACTCCCCACCATGGCTTTCGCTAACTCAGAAATGTATCTTATTTGCTAGAATTCGTCAATATTCTGGGCAGGCTTCGCTGCGTGATGCAGATACCCGGTTTCACATGAGGATGGGAAATAGGGTCATTTAGCTACAAAACAGGTAAAAGCCGATTTTCACCAAAATCCCGTTTTGTTCGTAGAAAACAACCGAGGTAAACCCCGTCTCCTTCCGATTATTGACAAATTATTGACAACTCTTCAGGTATAATTTCAAGCTAGTCCATCGCCCGATCCAAAGGCACCACCACTTCTTGATATTCAGATACCTGTCTCTGACATACTTAGATTTTTGGGGATAGTCTGTGAAAAGTAGTATAATTACATTGGTGGTGGGGAAATCTAAAGGGAGGTTTCCCACCATGTTCGAGTTCATCGTTGAACTCATAATATGTATCTATTTACTTCGCTATCTGATTAGCACCTTCTAAATACCAAACCAAATGACTAAAATTCAATTAATCCCCACCACCACGTAGGTTAGAGCATCTTCACAGCTTTACCTCCAGATTTCCTTCCAGTTGGCGGTGCATCTACAGGAGCTACCCATGGTGGAATATCTGGTTTTTTGTCTTCTACTATAAGTTGCTCAATGGTGAATCTGAAGTGGAGAATGAAGCGGAGAAAGGTGGACAACACAGCGGACAAGGGTGGAGGGCAAAGTGCATAGTTTAGATACAAAATTAGGCGTGTGATAAATTGAGGGAAACCCAGGGGGCACCCCTGAAATGATATAATGGTGGTAACGAGGTTGAGACGATGCTTCGGCTCGTAGAGTCGCTAGACCAATTGATTGCTAATGTAAAGGAATATCAAAAGGAGGTTGAAAGGGTCAGCAATGGCGGGCAGCGAAGACGCATAATGCCTTCCGTAGTCAGGGATTGGTATTACATTCCTAGTCTCGGGATGGTAGGCCCAAGTCGTTTCATAGGCTACAAAGGGATGACACCCGACCGCTATGCAAAGAGTCCAGTTAACGGTGGAGAGACAGAACGTCATCTCCACGCGAAAGGGTGGTTCCGCCAGCTTGGCAAAGAGGACTCGGAGTATGATTTTGCAAGACGGTTGGCTCAGCGTCTATGCCGAATGGTGAGATGCGAGAGCAATGTTTGCAGTTTGGCTAAATTCTACATACTTCAGCCAGCCTATGATAAGCAGCGAGCATAAGTTGAACAGTGTGGCTTTTTGTTCAGTATGGTAGGTTGTCCTGACCAATGCTCACAATTCCTTTCCTAAGATGGGTTAGAACTGGGCGTTACTTCTTGACATTGTTTTCATGTGAAGTAAAATTATTGCGGCAAAAAACCCGGTGTCAAAGGTAGAGTAATCGAGACGGGGGTAAACAAAAAGACTTAGATGAAAGAATGCAGTTGTCCAGCCTGTGGAAGACCTACTACCATCCCTGGCATGTTATGTTCAGAGTGTTGCACAAGCGGCTACTCCCAACCCTCAGGAAACTGGCACTCCCCAAGCCTGGAAGACTCGGAACGCCTAGAACGAGAGAGACTAGAAGACCAGGAACGCTTAGAAAGGTCGAGGCCGCCCACCAAAGAAGACTTGGAACGCATGGAACGTGTGGAACAATGGAAGAAAGAGATGACGCCATCGTTGAAGCCAAACATCAATGATTCACCGACAGAAGCCAATGGTCAATTGCGTGAAGAGATGAAAACAGCAAGTTACACATTATCTCAGGTAGCAACAGCAGCTGGCAGAGCAGTGGCAGCAGTAGGTGAAGGTGGCTTACCACTCGAGGCACAGAGAGAAGCCCTTGAATTAGCGAAGCGTTGGCTTCTGAAGCTAGAGGAATAGGCAGACATCTCTTCCCTAAAGCACGACTACTCCGCTCCTATACTGACCCACCAATCGAGAATATCTTCAGTGGCACTAGGTGTTATCACGATGACATAGTCCCCAGCTTGGTGAAATACCGTGCAGTAAACTCCTTTGTCAGACACCCCTCTATTGTCAGCTTCCATACCAATAGAGAACTCAGACAATCCTCTCTCCTCGGTCCAAAAATCACTATCAAACGTAGCCTTGGGCCAGATTACGACATTGACTGTAGGATTGTAGTCTGGTGAGTCGAGAGGAGTTGATGCTCTTGGTTTATAATACCAATTGATTACCCACTGAGCTTGATGAGTTTCGAATTCTATTAACCAGTCACTACACTGAAACCCTGACAGGGGGTTCGTCCAAACGGTCGGGCTCCCCTGAGTCTGCTTTTCCCAGCATGCAACCGTTGTGAGCTCCATGTAGGTATATTTATATATTGGCTCATAGGTGCTGTCATAGCCAGTGATTGTTCTGTCAACAAAGTATTGCTCACGCTTACCGATTTCGTGTGTTGATTCGCTAGCAATCTTGAAATTAGCAGTGAGGCTCTTGTCCGAATACATGGAAACAGTAATAGTAGGTGTGGTGCCTGATGCGCCTCCGCTCCAATGGTCAAAGGTGTAACCACTTGCTGGGCTGGCTGTTAGTGTTACCTGTGCACCGGGAGCATATTGGCCACCAGAGGGAGAGATGGAACCTGCGGCTGAGGGATTAACATTTGTGGTAAGTACATAAGCGTTAACAGATGGTGCTCCCTCCCATGGCTTATAAATGAATAAAACTATTGCTACGATTGCTACGATAATCGCTATGATGCAACCTACGATGCTTACCCCCGGTTTTTTATTGTTCATTCCATCCCCTTCTATCTCTACTAGCTAAGTTCTCCAAATCCACTGGCTGGATTGTAGTCTATTCTATATTATGAACAGCGTCTACGTAAAAATATGACCAAACTCACGGCACTTGAATCTGGGATGTTCTCCGCCATATCCAGCGTATACTATATTGCTTGAACCACATATGGGACAATGGACTCTGGGATTTATGCCTGGTAATCTTCTATTGCATATAGCTATCTCGGCCTTTGAGAATTTACCCTTGCATCTATTATCAAGACACTCGAACAGACCAGCTCTGCCATTGAACCATACCGTCCTGACTTTATCGTGTCCAGCCACCGAGTCTCCTCTCGGACAGAAGAATAATTCCATATTTGTTCTACTCCACTGTTTCTCTTCACGTGTAAACTCTTTTTTGAGCCTCTGACCACAGTCACGACAAAACGAATCATCCACACTTACTTCCTTCCCACAATGAGAACAAAATGACATCGCACAACATCCTATGCCCTTGATACATCATATGAGAGCGGAGAAGAACTGTCAATACGTCTCAAGGATGCACTGAGACAAAGTCTGAGGATAGCTTGAAGCCAGTCCATCGCCCAATTCAAATGGCATACCCTCGTCTTGATATGTGGAGCAGTAATTGTTTCTTTGCCGTGAAAGAAACAATAGAACAGAGAGGAATCTCATAATTGGTTGCGCATATCTGCTGATACTGCGCCCAGACCATCAGGCGGTCTCGGGCTTCCCGCCGGGGATTACGTCAAATTGACGAGGGGGTCAACAGACTTGTACTGTGCACGTAACTACACAAATCACTCGACTTCTGTGCTTTTCTATGCTAGCATGCATGAACCGCCCAAACACTATGTGAATTTTCTAAGGAGGTAAATTAGTTATGGCTGGAGAAAAAGAAAAAAAGGCGATAAACCGGCTGAAATCAATGCACCCCCTCAGGGCGAAGGTAAATGAAACATATCTAAAGAGTGTTGAAGCTATACAAGCAGGCAAACCTGCTGTCTGGGGTATGCTCAATTTCTACTATGGAGACCCCATCTTAAAAGCCATGAATATAGAAGTGGTCTATCCCGAAAACTATGGCGCCATTGCCGCGGCTACAGGAGTTGCCCGGCAATACCTGGACCGGGCTGATGCCGAAGGCTTTCCCACTCATCTTTGCGGTTACAGCCTGACTACCATCGGCTATACGTCCAGGATGATGAAAGAGTTGAAGGGACAGATACCCCCGGAAGCGCCCCTCGGAGGAATGCCCAAGCCCTTATTTCTAATGTCTTCGGCTGCCATCTGCGATGCAAGGTACAAGTGGTTCCAGGCGCTAGGGCGTTACATGGATGTCCCGGTGTGGCCCCTGGAAGCCCCTACCCCCGGCATCAAGGAATTTTTCATCGAGGGCTATTATGACAGAATGGTGAAACTGGGAGTCAAGCACCTGAGTGACTTTGTTGCTTTCGTGGAAGGCATGGTGGGCAAGAAGATGGACTGGGACAAGCTGGATAAAACAGCGAACCTCATGATAGAGGTTAACCGCGTTTGGCATGAAGTCAACGAACTGCGCAAGACAAAGCCCTGTCCAATGCACAGCCGGGACTTCTGGAGCGCCATGCCCGCCGCCCTGTTCCTGGCTGGCGACCTCGAGGACTCACTGAGACTCTACCAGGATATGTACAAGGAGGTCAAAGGCAGAGTCAATAACCATGTAGGCACCATCCCCGAGGAGAAATACCGGCTGGTATTCGCCGAGCTCCCCCCCTGGCATAGCCTGGGCTTTTTCAACAAGCTGGCTGAGAGGGGATGGAACTTCGTCGTCGAGAGCTTTGGCTACCATCCACCTATACCCATTGACCTCAGCAAGGTCAGTGACCCACTGGAGCGCATCACCAGGTTCAGCCTCCAGTTCTTTGCCGGCTACTACGAAGATGCCCGGAAACAGAACGTGCTCGGCGGCACCTCCGCCTATCCTTACCTGAAGTATGCCAGGGAATGGAGGTGCGACGGGGCAATTCTTCATCCCCTTATCACCTGCCGCAGTGCCTCTACCCACCTTCCATACGTCTCAGACATGCTCATGGAGAAACTGAAGGTGCCCTCACTGAGCATCGAAGGCGATATCGTAGACCTCCGCCTGTTTAACCCAGAAGATGCTTTAGCCAAGGCAGAGCCATTCGAGGAAACCATGGAGCACTACAGAAAGATGAGGAAACAGGAAGGGTTCAACTGGTGAAATAATCCAGGATTTCAATCTAACAAGGAGGCAGCGATGTCAGACAAAAACAAAGGTCTCAGCAAGGCCCGGGAAATATATTTAAACAGTTCACAGAGAGCCCGGGAGCTCAAGGCAGCGGGCAAAAAGATAATAGGCTATCCCTGTGTCTACGTCCCACTAGAGATGCTTACTGCCCTTGACCTTGTCCCATACCGGACATGCGGCGATATGAAAGAACCAGTCACTGAAGCAGACAGGGCTTTGCCTCATTCATTCTGCCCTATCATGCGTAACTGCCTCGATTGTGCCCTGAAGGGCAAAAACGACTTCCTTGATGGCATGGTTACCATTCACTCCAGCGATCCTCAGGAAAAAACAGCTCGCATCTGGGGATCTTATACCAACTATCCCTACTTCCACTTCATAGACATGCCCATCACAGTTCGTCCCGAGGCCCTGGAATACTTCAAAGGCCAGCTAAACGATTTCAGAAAGACTCTGGAGCCTTTCACCGGGAAGAAATTGTCCACAGACAAGCTTGAAGCAGCTATTAAATCACATAATCAGCAGCGGGCTCTAGTGAGAGAACTATACGAGCTGACAAAGGCGTCTCCGCCCAGTATCTCAGGAACGGAAATCGTTCAGGTAGTAAAAGCTCTGACGAGTCTGCCTGTAGTTGAAGGAAACAACCTGTTAACTGAGACTATAAGCGAAGTCAAAAACCGTACCGCTGGACCGGAAAAGAAATCAGCGCGTCTCCTCATATGGAGCAGCACCCTTGACGATACCGACATCATGCAGGTATTCGAAGCTAAGGCAAATGTGGTGATGAACGAAAGCTGCGGCGGCATCAGGGCTTACAGAGGTGGGGTGAAATTCACTGCTGACCCACTGAAAGGGCTGGCCGACTACTATCTCAACGAAATCACCTGCGCCCGCACCTTCAGGCAGGCTACCCTCGGCGAGACCAGAAAGGACTATGCCCGAGACCTGCAAAGCCGTTTCGGCTATCTTAAAGGCATCATCAAAGAATGGAAAATCAACGGCGCCATAATGCTGCTCGTCAGGTATTGTGACCCCTTTGCCTTTGAAATGCCATCGCTCAAAGACTATTTCAACAGTCTCGGCATCCCCAGCACCTACATAGAATACGACTACACTACAGGAGCCCTGGCCCCATTGAGGACCAGGGTCGAAGCCTTCCTTGAGACAATCAGCTAATAGCAACCCACCAGGAGGTCTACTTGTACTTTGCCGGTGTTGACATAGGTTCCACCATGACCAAAGTCGTGCTCATGGACAAGAGCGGCAATCTACTTTCGACCATCAAGGGCCCAACCGGTCCGGAGCATCGCCAGCTTGCCAACGAGGTTATGCGACAGGCATTGGAGCAAGCCAGTCTGCAGATTGATGACATCTCATATATCGTAGCCACAGGCTATGGACGGCTCAACGTCCCTTTCGCAGACCGCCAGATAACAGAGCTTTCTTGCCATGCCCGAGGCGTCTCCAGCCTTTTTCCTAATGTCAGGACTGCCATTGATATAGGCGGCCAGGATGCCAAGTGTATGAAAATTAATAACGGCAGGCTGACCAGCTTTGTTATGAACGACAAGTGCGCCGCTGGGACCGGCAGGTTTCTTGAAGTGACTGCGGCTACACTTGGTATCAAGCTGGAAGACATGGGAGACATTTCCCTGAGAGCCACCAAAAAAATCCAGATAAGCAGCCTGTGCACTATCTTCGCTCAGCAAGAAGTGGTAGCGCTCCTATCTCGCGGTGAAAAGCTGGAGAACATCCTAGCCGGACTTCACGATGCCCTGGCCAGCCGCATAGCCGCGCTGGCACGGCGGCTCGGAATAGAGCCTGACCTTGTGCTCACCGGTGGCGTCGCCAAGAACACCGGCATAGTTAGGGCAATGAAAGAAAGCTTGGGCTGCGAAATCCTCGTTCCTGAAGAGCCGCTTCTCACCGGGGCACTTGGCGCTGCCATACTGGCAAAGGAAACCTACA
>JBGPRV010000043.1:0-9391 GCA_041489785.1 Dehalococcoidia bacterium
TGTCCTGTTCACTGCGAATCTTGTTAGCGACCACCGCGATGTTTTCCAAACCTATGTCTTTTGCCAGTTCTCTTATCCTGTAGGCTGTTTCGATACTTCCTTTACCTGGCTCCACTACAATAATCATCTCATCCACGGCTCTCGCTGTCGCCCGCCCCAGATGCTCGACCCCGGCCTCCATATCTATTATGACTACTTCATTCCTCCGCAGGAGTATGTGGGCAACTAAAGCTTCCAGTAAGGCGTTTTCGGGACAATAACAACCACTACCACCCTTCTTTAACCGCCCCATCACCATTAATTTGATTCCATTATGCTCCACCCAATACTTTTCCGGTATATCATCAACCCTGGGATTTAATTTGAAGTAAGATGCTGCCTGGCCAGGACGTGCCCCTGTCCTTTCTTCAATCAGGTCTCCCATCTCAGATATGGGGGTTATCCCCTCGGGGTGGGGAAAGCCGAGGGCAGTTGCCAGAGTAGCATTTGGGTCGGCATCTATGGCCAGAACAGAGTAACCAGACTGGGTAAGTATAGTCGAAAGGAGAGAGGCTAACATTGTTTTGCCTACCCCCCCTTTACCACTAATAGCAAGTTTCATTTCCAAACGACGAATTATATCCTGCAGCAACAAGAAAAATCAAGTCCGCAACAACTAGTATTTAGCATCGCACTGCTGACCAGCAACAGCAACTCAGCAGGCGAGGTTTACAAGACTGTGGCATATCCGTGCCCATGTGTTGATTTGCTTCCTCGCCTATGCCAGGTAGTCGCAGTTTGCCCGCAGAAAGCAAACGGTGATAAAATGCAAAGTCAAGGCTGCACCAGCCAATCTACTCGGCTCATCTGGGTGCCATGTGTGCCTTTTTAAGGGAGGCGATATGTCGTACGGATATGAGATAAATGAACTGGCCAAGGAAGAATCTTGGCGAATGTTTCGAATAATAGGCGAATTGGTAGAGGGCTTTGATAATCTTTCCGGTATAGAGCCGGCAGTGACCATATATGGTTCGTCCAGATTAGGAGTGGATGACGAGCTATATGCAGAGACGGAAGAAATAGCCTATCGGCTTGGACAGTCGGGATTCTCAATTGTAACTGGTGGGGGGCCGGGTATAATGGAGGCTGCCAACAAAGGTGCACGAAAGGCTGGAGTTACATCGGTCGGGCTGAATATCTCCCTTCCCGAAGAACAGGTCTGTAATGCCTACGCCACAAGGTCGATAACGTTCAATCACTTCTTTGTTCGTAAAGTCATGCTGGTGAAATATGCCGTGGCCTTTGTCATAATGCCAGGTGGCTTGGGCACGCTTGACGAGCTGACAGAGGTACTAACTCTGATGCAGACCCACAAGATAAAACCTTTTCCAGTAGTATTGTTCAACAGCGAATTTTGGAAGGGATTTCTGGATTGGCTGCGGAGCTCCGTCTTATCCAGGAAGTATGTCTCTGAGAATGATTTCGACCTATTGAGAGTCCTGGATCGCCCTGAAGAGGTAGTTGAGGCTATTCGGAGGTGGTATGTTGGGCATGAGGTTATTGGCAGGAAGGCCCTGCTCAAGTGAGTGTCAGTCTATTTTTTCAGTTTTCCCTTCCTGACATGATTTGAGGGGAGATATACAATCCTGCCTTCGTTTCTCTTGTTGATATGTCTAATTGTCCTTGGAAGGCCCAATAGCCCGCTTCGTTAGCTTGACACCGGGCAATTTGAGGTGCTAGAATTCCCTTTTCTGTATGGGGGTGAGAAGATTTACGCTATTATCGAAATAGGTGGCAAGCAGTACAAGGTAGCCCCGAAGCAAACAATAGAAGTCGAGCGTTTAGGTGTCCCTGAAGGCGACACAGTTGAGCTTGATAAAGTACTATTTATTGGAGGAGATAAAGATACCCTTGTAGGGAATCCTATTATTAAGGGGGCTAAGGTTGTGGCTACTTCTTTAGGGGAAGCTAAGGGAGAAAAGGTTATCGTATTTAGATATAAGTCCAAAGTTCGCTACCGAAACAAAAGGGGACATCGCCAGACTTACACTAAAATATTAGTAAACGAAATTATTAAAGGTGAAGGAGAATAGGCATGGCACATAAAAAGGGCGGTGCCAGCTCAAGTTATGGACGGGATAGTGTATCTAAGCGTTTGGGAGTGAAGAAGTATGGTGGAGAACAAGTTCGCGCTGGGAATATCTTGGTTCGGCAACGCGGGACTCGTATACTGCCGGGAGACAACGTTGGTCTGGGCAAAGATTATACCCTCTTTGCCTTAATAGATGGCTATGTTAAATATGAGCCGGCAACCAGATACAAAAAGAAGGTGAGTGTTTACAAATGAAAGATAAAATCCATCCTAAGTATTACGAGAACGCTAAAGTGACATGCCTTTGTGGTAATACTTTCACCGCTGGTTCAACTAAGCCAGAAATCAGGGTAGAAATATGTGGTAAATGCCATCCCTTTTATACGGGTGAACAAAGGATAGTCGACTCCCTAGGAAGGGTGGAACGCTTTAAGAAACGATACAAGATAAAAGGATAGAATTCATTCAACTCTCGATTTCTTTGTGTCTGGGGTGGAGGCGCAGGGGGCTGTTATTTCTTGTTGTGACAGAGGCTGTTTGACCGCGGGCAGTGTTTACCTTCAAGCTTACCTCGGGAAAACTAGAAATTCGTTCAGCGCCGCTACCTTTAAGAGATAAACTTTATATTTTCAGCCGTTTTTATCATAATACGATTAGGGATTTTTCATGGTGAGACAAAATTATAGCCTTCGTTTTAAGCAGCTAGGGAGATTGAGGAACTAATGGCAAAATCTTTTCATTACGGTGGCCAGGCAGTCATTGAGGGGGTGATGATACGGGGGAGGGAAGGCGTGGCTATATCTATGCGTCAGCCTAATGGAGAATTAACCATAGAGAGGCAGCCGCTGGCTAGCATATACAAAGGGCGTCTCAGAGAAATGCCTTTAATAAGAGGAATCATCGCTCTCGTTGAAACCCTGGTTTTGGGCACGCAGTCATTACTTCATTCTGCTCAAGTTGCCGCGGCAGAGGAAGTAGGAGAGAAAATACCTACAGCGCTTTTATGGGGGACCGTAGCCGTGAGCCTCGCTGTGGGTGTAGTCCTATTCTTCATGGTGCCTCTCTTCGCCACCCGCTACCTCATCGACCCTTACATCGATTCTAACTTATTGAGAAATGTCTTTGAGGGACTTATCCGTATTGGCATTTTTATCGCTTACCTAAAGTTGATAAGTTTGATACCTGATATTAAAAGGGTCTTTGCTTACCACGGAGCCGAGCATAAAGTGGTGAATGCCTATGAGGCCGGCGTTCCTTTGGAAATAGAGGTGGTTAAGAGATATTCTACTGCCCATGCTCGCTGCGGCACCGCCTTTCTATTCATCGTTCTAATCGTAGCTACCTTTGTCTTCGCCTTGGTTGGTCAGCCCACCCTATGGATACGCATACTGTCCCGCATAGCCCTTATCCCGGTTATCGCGGTTATTAGCTATGAAATTATGAAATTTGGGGCAGGCCACATCCAGAACTCGATAGTCCGAATTCTCTTGGCCCCGGGGCTGATGTTGCAAGCTATAACCACCAGGGAACCTGACGATAGTCAAATAGAGGCTGCTATATCGGCATTAAACGAGGTCATCAAGATTGACCAAGCTGCTGATTCTAGCGGCAGTACATAATACAATGTTGACAAAATAATACGGATTTGTTACTATATAAAATAGCCATTGACCCTTGAGGCAGTGAGCTAGAGAAGTAGGTAGTTAAAGGTTCCGCTTGGATCGACAATGACCGAGACGGACAAGGAGAGTTGTTGTGATAACCCTCTCGGTTATGCCGAGAGGGTTTTTTAGTTTATGGTTATGTATGGCGCTATAACGGATGTTTCAGGAATTAAGGTCGGGCATTATACCGATAAGAAAGCAGTGACCGGCTGCACGGTGATACTTTGTGAGCCAGGGGCTGTGGCTGGCGTTGATGTCAGTGGCTCATCGCCGGGGACCAGGGAAACAGACCTGCTCCGCCCGGGAAATTTAGTGGAAAGGGTTCAAGCTATCGTTCTCAGTGGAGGCAGCGCCTTTGGACTGGATGCTGCTACCGGGGTTATGAGGTATTTGGAGGAACGAGGGTTTGGTTATGAAACTAGCGCTGGGAGGGTACCTATTGTGCCAGCCGCCATTATTTTCGACCTGAATATAGGTGATTCTAAAATCAGGCCCGGAGCTAACGAAGGCTATCAAGCGTGCCTGGCCGCTACTAATAGTGAAGTGGCTGAGGGATGCGTTGGCGTTGGCACCGGGGCAACAGTGGGTAAGATTCTCGGCATAGAGAGAGCGGTTAAAAGTGGTTTGGGGACTGCCAGTCAAAAAATAGCCAGAGATATTGTGATAGCTGCTTTGATAGTGGTAAATGCCGTTGGAGATGTGATTGAACCTGGAACGGGGAAAATTCTGGCTGGACCTCGCAAGCTGGACGGAAGTGGATTCTTATCTACATCCGAGTTATGGAAAGGCGGGTTTAAGGAAGCAGTTCCGCCTTTTAATACCGTGATCGGGGTGGTGGCTACCGATGCCAAACTTAGTAAAGCTGAGGCAAATAAATTGGCCCGCGTGGCCCAGGTTGGTATTGCTCGCACTATTGACCCATGCCATACCATGTATGATGGCGATGCTTTATTCGCTCTTTCCTCAGGTGACAAGGAAGCCGACATTAGTGCTCTGGGGGCAGCGGCTGCTGAGGTTGTCGCCGAAGCCATAGTTAGAGCAATTCAAAAGGCGGAAACTTTAGCTGGTGTGCCAGCGGCTAAGGACGTAAACAAATGCTAAAGATAGGCTTTATTGGCGCTGGAACGACGGGCACTGCCCTGGCAGTAAGGCTTTCTCAAAAGGGATGCCCGGTGGTGGCTGTATCCAGTCGAACTTTGTCCTCGGCACAAAAGCTAGCCAGGCTGGTGCCCGATTGTCGGGTTTGCTATACAGCTCAGGAATTGGCCGAGGCTGCTGAACTGGTCTTCATCACCACTCCTGACGATATTATAGCCCAGGTGTGCAGTGAAGTTCAGTGGCATGAAGGACAAAGCGTCGTGCATTGCAGTGGTGCTCATTCAGTGGATATTCTGGAACCAGCAAAAAAACTTGGGGCTGCTGTTGGCTCCTTTCATCCGTTGCAGACTTTTGCAGATGTTGACCAAGCCATAGAAAACTTGCCTGGCTCTACATTTGCCCTGGAAGCCGAAGAGCCACTATTATCAACGCTAAAGGAGTTAACTCACCTCCTGAACGGCAACTGGGTGAAACTTGGGTCAGGGGACAAGGTGCTGTATCACGCAGCCGCCGTTTTCGCTTGTAATTATCTGGTGACCCTGGTTAAGTTGGCTCAGGACTTGTGGCTGGATTTTGGGGTACCGTCAAAAGAGGCGACCAGGGCCTTGCTGCCCTTGCTCAGAGGAACGATAAACAATATTGACAATATCGGCTTACCTAACTGCCTCACCGGTCCTGTTGCCCGCGGGGATTTGGGCACCATAGAGAGGCACTTGAGTGCTCTTGAGGCCAGGAGCCCCTCTTTGCTCACTACGTATAAGGAGCTAGGACTTCAGACTATTCCTATTGCTTTAGCTAAAGGCAAGGTCAATAAACAGAAGGCAGAAGAAATGAAAGCTTTACTTTCTTTCCAAAGAAAGTAAACAAAGAAACTTTATGCTTAGGGAGGTAGAAAATGAGAACTATGCTGAAAAGTAAAATCCACCGAGCCCGGGTTACTCAAGTCGATTTGGATTACGAAGGCAGTATCACTATTGACCGGTCTCTCATGGAGGCCAGCGACATCTTGCCCTTCGAAAGAGTGGAGGTGCTCAACGTTAACAATGGAGCTAGGTTCAGCACTTACGCTATCGAAGGTGAGGCGAATTCGGGGATTATTGGTGTCAATGGTGCTGCCGCCAGACTGGTAGCCAAGGGTGACATAGTTATCATCCTTTCGTATTGCCAGGTTCCTGATGATGAGGCAATCGGCATGACTCCCAGCATAGTTCGTGTGGATAGTCAAAACAGAATCGTTGAGCATGTGGCTGTGGTTTCTCTGTCTAGGTGGGAAATGTAAATAAATAAAAGACTAAAATGGAAAATGAAAAAATACAGAGCAAAATTCAAAAAGTTTTACATTTTGAGTTGTCACTTTGATTTTTTATCTTTGACCTTTAATTTTTAGGGAAGGAGGGATGCCATGAGGGTTACTATTACCGAGATAAAAGATATGAAGCAAAGGAAAGAAAAGATACCTATGCTTACCGCTTATGACTATGTGACGGCCAAGATGGTTGATGAGGCTGGTGTGCCTTTGATATTGGTTGGGGATAGCTTGGGGATGGTGATGTTAGGCTATGAGTCAACTATCCCGGTGACCATGGAGGAGATGATTCATCATACCAAAGCTGTAGTGAGAGGAGCTAAGAAAGCCTTAATAATAGGCGATATGCCGTTTATGAGCTATCATATCAGCGTCCCCGATGCTTTACATAATGCTGCAAGGTTTATTCAGGAAGGGGGCACACAGGCGGTGAAGTTGGAGGGAGGTGAGGTCGTTGCTGAGAAAGTCAGACGCCTTGTTGACTGTGGCATCCCGGTTATGGGGCATATTGGGCTTACTCCACAATCTATACATCAATTGGGAGGGTTTAAGGTACGGGGTAAGGCGGTGGAGGAAGCCAAAAAGTTGCTTAATGATGCCCGTATTCTGGAAGAAGCTGGCGCTTTTGCGATTGTTCTGGAATGCACTCCAGCACCTCTTTCTAAATTGATTACTCAAAAGCTGGCTATCCCCACGATTGGCATCGGCGCCGGACCTGATTGTGATGGTCAAGTCCAGGTAGTCAGCGATCTTCTGGGCCTTTATACCGACTTTGTGCCCAAGCATGCCAAGCAATATGCCAGGTTAGCCGGAGAGATTAAGAATGCTGTTTCTAGTTACATATCTGAAGTTAAATCTCGTAGTTTCCCCACTATGGAGCAGAGCTATACCATGGATAAAAGCCTCGTCAAACAGCTAAAGGCTGAAAGCTAGCGGTATGCAGGTAGTAAAGCCTATATTTAAGGTAAGGGCATTAAGGCAGAAGCTCAGCGGCACAGTGGGCTTTGTTCCCACTATGGGCTATCTTCACGAAGGCCATCTGGCTTTAGTAAAGCAGGCCAGGATAGAAAATTCCGCCGTTATTGTTAGCATTTACGTTAACCCCACTCAATTTGGTCCCAGGGAGGATTTTGGCGCTTATCCCCGAGACCTTAATCGTGACCTGGAGCTGCTGAAGGGAGGGGGGGTGGATATCGTCTTTGTCCCCTCCGATGATGAGATGTACCCACCTGAATTTAGTAGCTGGGTGGACGTGGAGAAGGTAACCGAGCAACTCGAGGGAGCAGCTCGTCCGGGGCACTTTAGAGGCGTAGCCACCGTAGTGGCCAAGCTGTTCAACATTGTCCAGCCATCAAGGGCTTACTTCGGGCAGAAAGATGCTCAGCAGGTGATGGTCATTAAGCGAATGGTGGCTGACCTCAACATGGGGATAGGAATCGTAGTTGTGCCTACGCTCAGGGAGAGCGATGGTCTGGCCATGAGCAGTCGCAATATTTACCTTAGCCCCAAAGAGCGCCAAGCCGCCATGATATTGTTCAAGGCTCTTACATTAGCCCGGCAATTAAGACGGTGTGGGGAAAAGGACGCCGAAGAGATTCGCCGGCAAATGACCGCACTTATCCAAAAAGAACCCCTAGCCCAAATTGACTATGTCAGCATTGCTGACGCGGAGACATTGGAGGAACTAAGCTCGATCGACCGCCCGGCAGTAGCTTCCTTAGCCGTCAGGATAGGCAAAACGCGGCTGATAGATAACATGCCTCTGGAATAAGTGCCTCAATGTGCCATTGTGAGGCTCTTTTTCTTTGCTTAAATTCCATTGAGCACGTTTTAAGTGAATCATGATTTACACAATGTGAGACTGCACGGATTGGAGAAAGCTAATATTGAGTCATGTTGATTTGTTGTAAATACATAGAAGATGTTATAGTAGAAGCGACCTAAACAAGCAATGGTCTCATGAAATAATCAGGAGAGGCTGAATATGACGGTAAATCTCGAATCCGCAAACCTAATTTTGAGATTGTGGTTCCTGTTGCACCGAGACTACGCCCTGCTTAGGGGCTGTGAGGACCAAATATATGGTGAAAAGGGGCTTACTATGGAGCAGTACGCAACGCTTGTGGCCATAAAATACCTCAATGATCCTGTAAGGCCAACTGACGTAGCTCGGTGGATAGGACGTAGAACGAACAGCGTCAGTATGATGATCGACCGCATGGTCAAGGCTGGTCTGGTCAGAAGGGAAAGAAGTAGGGGGGACCGCAGAGTAGTACGTCTGATTATCACCAGCAAGGCGGAGAACGCCCTTGAACCGGCAACTCGGGCAGGCTGGGAGTTTATCCAGAAAATCATGTCGCCACTATCAGAGGAGGACAGGCAGACCTTCGCCAGGCTGCTTGAGACGCTAAGATACCAGACATTGAACTATCTCAATCCCGGAGAGGATATAGAGAAAATGGTGAGAAATGATGACAAGAGCCATGTCAATTTAAGGGGACGGCTGGTCCAGCGCGGTTTGACCTCCACTCCTCAAGTCAAACATCAGGGTGGGAAGAAGGGAAAGACCGTCTGACGAGGGCAGTTAACCTTACTTATTTGAACTGGCGTAGAGCAGTTCCGCAGTGTCCGCAATAATCCCGGTGGGGTTGGTTGGGGGCTGAGATTGCCACGCCGGCGGCACGAACGGACAAAGGTCCCATGAAATAATAAGGAGGAGCTAAATATGGTGGTAAATTCTGAATCGAAAAATACAGTTTTGAGATTGTGGCTTCTGTTGCACCGAGTCCGCGACGTATTTTTTACGTGCGAGGATTCACTATTTGCGGAATACGGGCTTACAACCGAGCAGTTGGGACTGCTTGCGGCTGTTAAGACCCTCGGTGGTTCTCCAAGGCCAACTGACCTAGCCCAACGACTAGAACGTAGCCCGAACAGCATCAGTATGCTGGTTGACCGCATGGTCAAAGCTGGCCTGGTCAAGAGGACAAGAGACAGGAAGGACCGCAGAACAGTATTTGTGTCTGCGACCAGCAAGGGGGAGAAGGCCGTTGGACTGGCACTGCCGGCGGGCTGGGAGATTATTCAAAAAATCCTGTCACCGCTATCAGATAGGGACAAGCAGGCCCTTGTCAGCATGCTTGAGATAATAAAAGGTGAGGCGGTTGGGTACCTAAATCCCGAAATGGATGTGGCGGAAATTAATAAAAAAAGTGTCACCAACAAGCCTGATTTATATAAACGGATGGTCAA
>JBGPRV010000044.1:0-9242 GCA_041489785.1 Dehalococcoidia bacterium
CGCTTTATGGTGATGGTGGCAAACAAAATTCCCTTATCGATTTTCAAATTGGCTATATCTTCATATCTGTAATCTTCAAGCTCCTTGCGTAATCCCAGGGCTGATGGAGAACACCTGATTATCCTGTGGTTAGTGATTATTATGGAGTCGGGTGTGATGGCAGCCTTCAACCTCGATTGCTTTATGACTGCCATGACTTGTTCATCCGCCAGCAACATCTTTTTAATAGCCCTGGGAACTTTTATTGTCTTGCCTTCTTCGTTCATAGTCTCCTCCTAATAGTCGTCATAATGGATAACTGAACTCGTCAAAGGGCAACTTTTATCCTGAGGCTGTTTCGCATCTTTCGCCTTCGTCATTACATTAACGATAAACTACTATTCATACGATGTCAATAGTTTGTACTCGTTCACATGATTAGTGACACTTTTTTCGTCATTGCGAGGAGCGACAGCGACGAAGCAATCTCTAAGCGAGGTCTCTCAGTCCCACTATAGCAGGCTCCGGTCCTGCAACGAGATTGCCACGCCCCGACAAGTCGGGGCTCGCAATGACACGGTAGGTATTACCCAACGTTACAAACATACAGGGTTTCACCCATCTATCTGAACTAGACCACAGTCGCAGACACCGATGACTGGCAGGTGAAGCTTGCCTACGTGCTATAATGAGCCGAAAAAGTTTGCCGGAGGTGAGCATATGGCCACGGTCAAGATTTATGATGCTAAACAGAACAAAGTGGTAATGGTAGAGAGGGTAGAAAAAACAGACGCAGAATGGAAGAAATTATTGACCGCAGAGCAGTATGAAATCACCGCCAGGAAGGGAACTGAAGTTCCGGGCACCTGCACATTTGACCAGGTCCATGAACCGGGTATTTTCCGCTGCGTCCGTTGTGGCACTGACCTTTTTCGCAGTTCAACCAAGTTCAATTCAGGGACGGGTTGGCCCAGTTACTATGAACCAATCTCACCACTCAACGTAGCAGAGCAACCTGATACAAGTGAGGGAAGGATGCGGACGGAAGTGCTCTGTGCCAGGTGTGGTGCCCATCTCGGTCATGTTTTCAATGATGGCCCGGCACCGACCGGCAAACGCTATTGCATAGACGGCATTGCGCTGAAATTCGCATCAGAGAACAAGCTGTGACCGAGAGTACTAAAGCAGAAGTTGCCACCCTTGCTGGCGGCTGCTTCTGGTGCACGGAAGCAGTCTTTAGGGAAGTGGATGGGGTTGAGGATGTGATTTCCGGCTACACAGGCGGCACCACCGTCAATCCGACCTATCAGGAGGTCTGTGCCAATAACACCGGCCATGCCGAGGCGGTTCAGTTGGCCTTCAATCCTGGCAAAATTTCCTATCGGGAAATCCTGCAGATTTTCTTCTCCGTTCACGACCCAACGACATTGAACCAGCAAGGTGAAGATGTGGGCACTCAGTACCGTTCCGTCATCTTTTATCACAGCGACCGACAAAGAGCCACCGCTGAAGCGCTCATCAAAGAACTCAACGAAGCTCACCTGTGGAAGAAACCTATCGTGATGCAGATTGCGCCGCTGGACAAATTCTATCCCGCAGAAGACTACCACCGGGAATACTTTTCACGACATCCAGAACAATCATACTGCCAGGCGGTTGTCTCGCCCAAGGTCAACAAGTTCCGAAAGCAGTGGGCCAAGCGCCTTAAAAGATAGTTGAGAAATGGTATATTCTTCCGCCGTCCTTTATTGAACTTTCTAGCGACTTGTGACTCCTTAACTCCAGAGTATGTCTTGCACACCGCACAGAGAACGATTGCAGGGTGCTTTTTATTGTCGCGAGGCTGGTTAGTTAGTCACTTTTGGAGACAAATTCTTTCATTCCTCTTTGGCATTTGAGGCATTTAAGGCCAATGTTGGCACCCACCCTCACCGTTTTTTATTCGTAGTTGCTGCAGGGATTATTAACTGGACTAGAAAGCAAGCGCACCTAAAAGAGTTATAATCATGTGTTTTACGCTGGCCATGGAAGAATTATCAGGAAAAGCCAAAAACCCACTGCGAAATATCTATTACCGATTTGAATCTGCGATATGGGTTATGGCTGCCATTGAGTTTTTCAGAGCAATCGGTTGGTCCGTTTGCATACCGTTTCTATCCTTATATCTTTATCAGGATAGAGGTCTTTCCATGACTCTGGTCGGAATGATCCTCTTGGCCGGTGGGCTTTGCTCAGCCATTAGTCAGGCGTTTGGAGGAGTGCTTTCAGACAGATTCGGCCGGCGCCCGATTCTACTTATGGCTGCTTTAGTAAGTGTATTCTTGTATGCAGGACTAGCTGTTCTTATTGGGATTTCAGCTCCAGTGTGGGCCATTGCAATTGTCTACATCGCCGGTCGGTCAATGGCCACCACAACACGTTCTGTGATCTCAGCCATGGTGGCAGATTTTACCTCGAAAGAGAGGCTGACAGAAGCATATGGGATCATTCGTATAGGATCTAACATAGGCTGGGCTGCTGGCCCTGCCCTAGGGGGATTTTTGGCCACTTTTTTGCACTATGCCTGGCTCTTTGGGATTCCGGCTTTAACCTGTGGCATCGTTTTCCTCCTTGTCTTTTTCTTTATTCGCGAGTCTTCATATGGAACGAGTAATAGGGTAAGCTTTCGTAGCATACTTCCTACTGCTGACGACCGAGCCTTCCTGGTCTTCGCAGTGTTAAGTCTCCTGGTGTTCATAGTGGCGGGACAACTTAGCAGTACTTTATCCATCTTTGCCGTGGACAGGGTCGGCTTTTCTACCGCCCAATATGGTCTATTACTCACTTTGAATGGCTTGATAGTGATTTTCTTTCAATATCCGATGACTCTTGCCCTCAGGCGGCTAACGAAATCCCGAGCTCTCATGCTTGGAAGTTTGCTTTACGGGGTTGGCTATCTATCCTTAGGTTGGATTACACAATTTGGATGGGCGCTGGGAGCAATGGCGATAATTACAACAGGTGAGATTATATCCTCTCCGGTTCAACTCTCAGTGATAGGGGAATTCGCTCCGCAAGATCAGAGGGGACGATATATGGGGCTTTTCGGGTTAAGCGAAACCGCAGGTGTAGCAATAGGTCCATTGCTGGGAGGAATACTGCTTGATGCGTTCCCCTCTGACCTCAGACTCGTATGGGCACCCATCGCCTCGATAGCGTTTATTGCTACGATAGGGTACTACTGGTGGGCTCGCCGATCTCGTTCATAGTCTTCGCTAATCAAGCCCACCCTTGGTCGGATTTTTATCCAACTTTTCACTGACATGTTACCTGATAAAGGCGACTATGGTCTGAGCGCAAGTCAGTGACAATGAAAGGCGCCATTGAATACTAATGCGAGGGGGTATTGACTGTACCTGCTACTTGGCCTACTATGGATATTATCATGCCCTAATGGAAGCAATGTTCTTGATTCGTTGTATTCTTGCTCTTGCCTCGGTCAGCTTATCGTGTGCCACAGATGCCACATTAAATGGACCAGTCAGTAATACAATCGAGCCATTGAAATTTCAAGGGTTAGTTACGCCAGCAACTGAGCAAAGAAAGGATCAAAGTATTCTTGAATAACAACTTGCAGTATTTCATATTAACCTTTGTACCCTTATTCATCGTTGTTGACGCGCTGGGCATCCTGCCTTTCGTCATCTCTATGAGTGAAGGCATGTCAAAGCAAGAGCGCTACAAGATGATCCATGTGGCTACCATAACAGCTACCGTTGTCGGTCTTATATTTTTGTTTTTCGGGCAGTTCATTCTGCGGGTAATGAGTATTTCGGTAGGTTCATTTGCTATCGCTGGCGGACTTATTCTACTGGTGCTTTCCATAAAACACATGACAACCGGACGAATGATAGAACTAATCAAAGAGGAAATGGTAGCCGTAGTTCCTATTGGCACACCTCTAACGGTAGGACCGGCTACAATAACAACTCTGTTGTTATTGGCCACTCAATTCCCTCTCTATATGGTTCTTGTGTCATTCGCTCTGAATATGCTTATTGCCTGGGCGATTTTTATGGCGGGAGGACAGGTGGCTCGTTTTCTTGGGCAGGGTGGGCTGAAGGCAGTTTCCAAGGTATTTAGCTTGCTGCTGGCTGCCATAGCCGTGACTATGATCATTCACGGTTTAGAAATGCTTAACATACTGACCACGTAAATGATTCAGGCTGATTGGATATGAAAGAGGGTTAATTTATACTTCACACAAACGATTGAAAAGTGACCCAACAATTCTGGCTTTTGCGAATCCAAATTTACGAATTCAATTAGAATTTAGTATACACTGACTTTTCCAGAAGGCGGATTTCCAGTAGTCTGGGTGAAGAAGACAATGCAATCCTACTATTAGCTAAACAGGGCTTATTTTGCCTTCTTGCAGACACCAGTTCCAGTTCAAGCCTTATTTTCAATCTTGTTTCGTTAATTCGAAAATTTCATCAGGAATATCGTCTATGCCTTCAAACTCTTTAACAACAATTGATTTGATTCTGGTCTTTAATTCTGGCTTAAGATTAGGATAAAGCATTTCAACTTTTCCACCTATTGATTCACAATTGTCTTCAACAATCACATCTGGAAGAGGTTGAATTCTTTTAACAACATCCTTGTATTCCTCTCTATTTCGACGATAAAAGATTTGACCATCGGGGAAAGCGTATTTCTTCAAAACAAACTTGTCCTTTTCAACATCCTTAGCATTTTTATGAGAGCTTAAATAGCATATTTTTGCTCCTCGTCCCTTCCATTCCTGTAATTTCTTAGCAGCGTTGCCGACAGGAATGTATAATGCGGAATCATGAAGAGATTCATCACCCTCGATAACCTGCCTAATTATTTCTTCTCGAGTAAGACCCTTAGCATTTTTGTGCATTATAGTTGTTCCGTGTAAGAAAACGAGTATTTTCATATTTATAGAAAAATTCGTTAATAAATCAAAGATTATAGAGGAGATAAGGTACTATAACTAGAGGTCATAATCTAGTGGTTAGGACACATTAGCCTGTTTTGTTACGTCAGTACACAAACCAATCGCAGGGACTTTTCATTGGCGCGAAGCTGGTTAGTTAGTCACTTTTGGAGACAGATTCCTTCACCCTTCTCTCGAACACCCCTCTCTCCACAATCACTCTTCTCCGGCATTTGAGGCATTTAAGGCCGATGTCGGCGCCCACCCTCACCACTTCCCACTCATAGCTGCCGCAGGGGTGTGCTTTGCGCAACCGGACTACATCACCGAGCTTTATTTCTACAGTCATTGATTTGCTTGCGGAGTTTTTCAGCCACGTTTCTAGCCGCCTGAGCAAAATCCTTTTCCTTTGAGGCATAAAGAATTTGCCTCGACACATTGATAATCGCCTTTTCGCCATGGGCATCCACTCCGTAGCCAACTGCTGAAGCCAGGTCCCCTCCTTGAGCGCCAATGCCCGGAATAAGCAAAGGCATTTCAGGGCAAATTGAGCGAACCCTCTTTAATTCCTCAGGATAGGTAGCCCCGACTACCAGGCCAATATTGCTATAAATATTCCATTCTTTGGCTTTTTGAGCCACTGTTTCGTATAGTGGCAGGCCATTGGTGCAAAGGTTCTGGAAATCTGTGGCTCCCTTGTTTGATGTTCGGCACAGTATAAATACCCCCTTATCTCGATAGTCAATGAAAGGCTCTATGGAATCGAAGCCAAGGTAGGGATTGACGGTAGCGGCATCGAAGCCCAGAACCGAGAAGAGAGCCCTGGCATAAGCCTTGGCAGTGTTACCGATATCGCCGCGCTTGGCATCGCCAATTACAGGAATATCACCGGGTACATATTTGACGGTCTTCTCCAGGATAGTAAGCCCTTCGGCCCCTAAAGCTTCATAGAAGGCTAGATTGGGCTTATAGGCGCAGACCAGGTCGCTGGTGGCTTCGATGATGGCTTTGTTGAATTGTAGAACATCTACCGCGGGCATAAGCTCCGGGTCGGGGTCAAGTCCGATGCAAAGCCAGCTCTTGTTCTTTCGGCTGGCATTAAGCAGTTTATCGGTGAATTTCATTACCGTACCCCAGATAATATCAGGAGATTGGCTTACATTCTACTATATTAGAAGGTTATTGCGCAGCTCTTCTCTGGCAACAACTTCATCGGATTGACACGCTTCCTCTTCACTACGTTCAGGGCTTCGGCTGACCGCAATGACAGAGAGTGAGGGGCTCAGAATCATACCATCCTGTCATTGCGGTCAGCCGAAGCAATCTTGATGTAGATTGCCACGCACCTTTCAGGTGCTCGCAATGACAAAAGAGAGGCGGCTTAGAATGACAACACTCTTTGCCTTTATTCGTGTCAAAGGCTACAATAAAGGCGTGCGCGACTTGATTGCTGATGCCTTGAAGGGCCATGGTGCCGACTATATTGAAATCCATTTTGAAGAGAGTCAGGCTACCAGCATTGTCTACCGGGGGAAGAGGCTGGAGGAGATAAGCCGGGCTCGTAATTCTGGTGGCAATATTCGTGCTTTAGTCCAGGGCAGTTGGGGATTCGTCAGCTTTAATCGTCTTGATGGGGTGAGAGAGAAAGTGGCTCTGGCGGTGGAGGAGGCAAGGCTAGCCAGCAGGGAACCATTTAAGCTTTTTCCCACGGAGCCAGTAGTGGGCGAAGTGATCCCGCGATTGAAGAAGGATTCCACAACCATACCATTGGCAACCAAGAAAGAGCGCTTAGATAGCTATAATGATATTATGTTAAGTAGCCCAAAAATTCAGAGCACCAGAATTAATTACCATGATGTGAAGAGAAGGACTACCTTCGCTAATTCCGAGGGTAGTTATATAGAGCAAGCTAAAACTGACCTTAGTGCACGATTGACAGCCATAGCTCGTGAGGATAACGAGATTCAACAAGCCGGACTAAGCCTGGGCAGCAATGGCGAGTTTTCTGCTATGGAAGCGCTACATGAGCAAGCTCGGGATATAGCGAGGCGTGCCGCCGCCCTTCTTTCTGCCCCCCAGGTAAAGGGTGGAGAGTATACCGTGATTTTAGATCCTATTCTGGCTGGGGTCTTTGCTCATGAAGCCTTCGGACATTTATCGGAGTCCGACCATGTATATCAAAATGAAAACCTGCGAAAAATCATGGTCCTGGGAAAGAGATTTGCCGGCAAGCATCTCAATATCATTGATGACCCTACCATTCCCAATTTGCGGGGAAGTTATAAATACGATGATGAAGGGACGCCGACAAGGAGAACCTATCTTATCCGAGAGGGAATTCTGGAGGGAAGGCTTCATTCCCGGGAAACAGCGGCTAAGATGGAAGAAAGGGCTACGGGGAATGCTCGAGCCATCAATTACCTCTTTCCCCCTATAGTGCGAATGAGCAATACCTTTATTGAGTCTGGTAACGCTTCTTTCGAGGAGATGCTTGGTGACATTGAGGAAGGCGTCTATGTTAAGGACTGGTACGGCGGAACGACTACCCTGGAGATGTTTACCTTTTCCGCTGGGGAAGCTTACATGATCCGTCAAGGGAAATTAGCAGAGCTATTGCGCCCCGTGGTGCTGACTGGCAATGTTTTTACTACCTTGCAAAATATAGATGCCATAGGCAATGACCTGGAGATGAATCAGGGCGGTGGCTGTGGCAAAGGGGGACAATACCCGTTGCCTGTTTCTGACGGGAGCCCACATATCAGGATTCGCCATTGTGTGATAGGAGGAAGGTAGCAAATAAACCTCAAATGCCAAATGCCAAATGCCAAACAAATGACATCGCTCAGGAAATAAAAGAGTAAAAATAAAAATGCAAAATGACAAAGCAAAATTCAAAGATGAATTTAAAGATTGACCCTGAAAGGAAAAAGATGAAGTTTTTTTACATTTTAGATTGTAATTTTGATTTTTTATCTTTGAGTTTTAATGTTGTTTAGGGACTAAGATTTAAGATGGAACATCTTTTGGAGGTTCTGCGCTCTGCTCGGAAGGTGGCTGAGCAAGCTGAGGTTTTTTCAGCTTCTGTTCGGGCAACGACGATACAGTTTGAAGCTAATGAACTAAAACAAGTTGAGACCAGGGAGAGCGGCAGTATCGCCCTGCGAATTTTCAAAGAAGGTAAAATGGGCTTTGCTATTGCTAGCGGAGGTGGCGATTGGGAAGCTTTGGTGGACATGGCTGTGGAAACATCTCAATTTGGCGGTCCGTCCAATTTTCAATTTCCTTCCTCTCAGGACTATTCGAAAGTGCGCATCTTCGACCCTAAAGTAGAAAAAATGGCTATGGGGAGGATGGTTGATATCGGGAAGGAGCTTATAGCCAAGATTAAGGGGCATACTCCTGATGTCCTGTGCGATGTTCAGGTAATCAAAGGGACAAGCTCCGTCTCCTTAATTAATTCTCAGGGCGGTGAGGGGGGGTATGATAAGAGCTTTTTTAGCCTCAGTCTGGAAGGCATTCTTGTTCGAGATACAGATATACTCTGGGTAGGTGATAGTGGAAGCTCATGTCGCCCCGATTTTATAGGGATTGATGACCTGGCTGATAGAGTGATATGGCAACTGGAAATGGCGAAGAAAAAAGCTACTGTATCCACCAAACTGCTGCCGATAATTTTTACACCTCATGGAGTAGCTAGTGCTTTGCTGAGCCCTCTAGTGCTGGCGTTTAACGGCAAAGCAGTCCTCGAGGGAGCTTCGCCTTTAAAAGATAAATTAGGGAAGCAGGTTTTTGACAAAAAACTGAGCTTATGGGATGATGCTACCGTAGCTTACGGCGTAGGAAGTTATCCTTTTGACGATGAAGGGGTGCCCAGCCAGCGTCTGCCGCTTATTGCAGATGGAGTAGTGGCAAATTTTCTTTATGATTTACAGACCGCAGCTATAGCCGGCACACATAGTACCGGTAACGGCAGGCGAGCAGGTGGCGGTTTCCCCAGCCCAGCTATAAGCTCTCTTATTTTAGAGAAAGGAGATGTTTCTTTCCAGGCAATGGTGGAGGATATGAAAGAAGGATTAATTGTAGAGGAAGTTATCGGTGCTGAGCAGGGTAATCTTCTGGGTGGTGACTTCGGTGGCAACGTTGTGCTGGGATACAAGGTAGAGAATGGTGAGATAGTGGGGAGAGTGAAAGATACTATGATTGCCGGTAACGTGTATCAAGTGTTAAAAGAGCTTTTGGGCATAGGGCAGGAAGTAAGATGGGTGGGCGGGATTTTGCAAACTCCTCCTTTATATTGCTCTCGTGTATCGGTGACGAC
>JBGPRV010000045.1:0-9162 GCA_041489785.1 Dehalococcoidia bacterium
CCTTGATGGGAATACAACTCCCCAGCAAGTCCTGGAACGGTTGGTAAGCCAGAGAGTAGTAATTAATCGCTTTGAAGTGGCTACTCCTCCACTTAACGAAATATTCCTGAGGGTGGTGGGTACGGCCCATGAATAAGACGCTTCTGATACTGAGGCATGAATTCCGGCACACGATAACGAGGAGAGGGTTTATCGTCATGACCCTTATCGTGCCACTGATAGTCCTCCTGTTGATAGGAGTTTTCCATCTCGTATCGGGAATCGCCAGGCCGACAGTGGAAGCGATGAGTATCGGATATGTGGATGAGCTAGGTGGATTCCAGCAATATACCAGCCAGGGAAATATAACGCTGGTTCGCTTTGACACACAGAGTGGCGCGACTGAAGCGCTGGTCAAGGGCGACATTAAAGAGTATTTCGTCATCCCGCCGGATTATATTTCTGCCGGGGCGATTAACCGTTACACCCTGGAAAAACAGCTTGCGGCGTCCCCTGCCATAACCGCGGCGATTAATAATTTTCTGTTAGGCAATTTGCTGGCAGGGAAGGTCCCCGCAGCTACCATAGCCAGGATTGAAGCACCCTTGAATCTGGTTACCACCAGGCTTACCGAAACTGGCGAGGTGGCTCCAGAGCAAGGCGGATACGGGAACCTGATCATTCCCTTTGTTTTTGGCGTTCTACTGGCTCTCTCCATCATTTTCTCCTCCACTTATCTGCTCCAGGGGCTGGCTGACGAGAAAGAGAATCGCCTTATAGAGATATTGTTGTCGTCTGTTTCCGCCCGCCAATTGCTGACCGGCAAAGTCTTAGGTATGGGCGCCGCCGGGCTGGTACAGGTGGCTGTCTGGGTAATCTCGGCGCCAATCCTGTTGAACCTGGCTTCCTCATCCATAGGCGGCTTTATCAGCACAATACGATTACCGGCCAATTTCGTTGTTCTGGCCATAGTGTATTTCATCCTGGGCTACTTGTTGTTTGCCGTGATTTCGGCCGCTATCGGCGCCATCAGTTCCAATTCCCGCGAAGGGCAACAATTGATCGGGGTTTTTACACTTCCTGCACTTATACCCCTGTGGTTTACGTCTTTGTTGATGTTTT
This sequence comes from Dehalococcoidia bacterium, assembly GCA_041489785.1. Lineage (GTDB taxonomy): Bacteria > Chloroflexota > Dehalococcoidia > GIF9 > AB-539-J10 > RBG-13-51-36. The sequence goes on from JBGPRV010000045.1 coordinate 1,102, forward strand.
TCCCGGGCAACCCAGTCTGGGTCTTTTTCACCATTTTCCCTCTCTCGTCTCCTGTGGAAGTGATAATGAGGCTCGGAGTGAGTGTAATACCTGCCTGGCAACTGGTTGCCAGTATAGCAGTGCTGGTGCTCTCCATCATTGGAATCTTGTTCTTAACCATCAGGATTTTCAGAACCTACCTGCTCATGTATGGCAAAAGGCCCGGCATCGGAGAAGTTATCCGAAGCCTCAAGACTGGATAGGCTATGGTATCCGGCTATACGCATGAAAGCGGTATGCCTACTTTACCAGCTTCGAGAGAAAATATAGAAAGGAGGAATAAAGCATGGACCCAATAACCTTGGTAAATCTAATACTCTGCATCGTAATAGTGATCTTGGGCTGTGTGGGTTTTAAGAAAGCCAAAGATAAATGGCCTCTATACATTGCTATAAGCTTCGGGCTGTTTGGGCTCTCCCACTTGTTAACGCTTCTGGGCTTTAAAGACACCTTGGAGGCTTTCTTAATTGGCATTAGAACGGTTGCTTACCTACTGGTTATATATACAGTGTACCGAATAGCATTCAAGAAATAGCTAGAGGCAGAGGACAACAATAGGAAGATTGCTCGGAAGTTTCTCGCCTATCTCAAACTTAAGTTTCAGATGTGCCGCACTCTTCTGCTTGGCCTTTAAGCGTTTCCACAGCATGGGGCAGCACCGGCAGTATCACTTCAAGGCACTCGCGTACCGCCTTGGGGCTTCCCGGCAGGTTGATAATTAAGCATTTCCCGCGAGTGCCCACGACTGCTCGACTGAGCATGGCCCTGGGGGTTTTCTTGAGGCTCTCAGCCCTCATGGCCTCGGCAAAACCGGGGACAATTCTATCCACCACGGCAAGAGTCGCCTCGGGAGTAACATCTCTAGGAGTGAGTCCTGTGCCACCCGTGGTGATGACCACGTCTAAATCGCCTTCATCTGCCCATTTAACCAGCTTTTCAATGATAAGTTCCTTCTCATCAGGAACGATGCCGTAATTGACAATGCGAACATCCATACTGGAAAGGATTTCGCGAATAGCCTCTCCGCTCTTATCCTGGCGCTCCCCTCTTGAGCCTTTGTCACTGATGGTCAATATCCCTACGGTAAACATTTTCTTCACCTATAGTCTTCCACATAACCTCGTATAAAGTTCCTCTCCTTCAGCATCCCCAACTAAAATAAAGACTCTCTTTTTCATAACTCCCCCGCCTGCCAAAGGATTTGTTCGGCGGGCAGGCCTTGCCCCTCTTATCTTAAGAGGGGGGTTTTGGAGTTAAAAGCCACTGCTCTGGCTTTTCAATACAAAATTCTTTTCTATGAAATCAGCTACTGCCACTGTATCACCCCAGGAAAATTGGACTATGTCAGTATCCAATGACCCATCAGTGACAATGGCTGAAAGTTCCTGGGGAGAACATAATAAGTCATCTCCGAATTCTTTTCTATGCACTTCGATTTTAGGGATTTTGCTTTTCCGGAAGCCTTCGGCAAGAACGAGGTCAAATTCAGGGCCAACGATGGGCATAATTTCCTCAATATTCAGGTCATGGTCTAATTTTTTAATGAAGGCGAGTTTATCAGGCGAGCTAACACACACAGCATCGCTGCCCGCTTGAGCAAACCTCCAGCTATCTTTTCCAGGGTGGTCTATTTCCATCCCGCCTCGACTGTGCTTTAAAGCAACGACTTTGTATCCTCTTTTTTTAAACTCGGCAATAAGTTGCTCCATAAGCACTGTCTTACCAGATTGCGATTTGCCCACGATGGAAACAATCGGCAACGTTTTCTCCTCGCCTTGTTCCTCTCCCCAATCCAGCATCTGCACATCGACCATGTCCCCGGCTTTTACCCCCGGGCTGCTTTCGGGGATAATAGCCAAACCATTGGCTTTAGCCAGGGATGTCAGAATTCCTGAGCCCTGGGGACCAGTGAGGGAAGCATGGTATTGACCACCGCGCTTGGTTACCATGACCCTGGCGAAAAGGCGGCGCCCATCAGTATTGGCGATATCATCCTCGATAATCGCTCGGATAACTGGCTTCACCAGTATTTTCTTTCCTATCATTTTTAATATGGCGGGACGGGCAAATTGTTCAAAGGTAATCATGGAGCTGACAGGATTGCCCGGCAGTCCCAAATGAGGCACCTTCCTCTTCCTTCTTCCTGCCGCCTTCTTAATAACCCCAAAGGCCAGCGGTTTGCCGGGCTTCATACAGACAGTCCAGAAGCCAATCTCCCCATGCTCTGCCAGAACGTCCTTTACTATATCGTAGTCTCCCTTAGATACACCGCCGGAGGTAATGAGCATATCTGCGTCCGAACCCTCATCTATTTTCTCGGTTAGAGACTGAACTGAATCGCGCCCTATGCCCAGGATTTTGGGAATTCCACCATAGCGAGAGACTTCGGCAGCAATGGTATAGGTATTGCTATCATAAATCTGACCGGGAGCTAATGGCTGGTCAACTCCAATAAGCTCATCCCCCGTAGCTAGAATAGCCACAATTGGGCGACGGATAACCAGCGCAGCGGAGTGTCCCAGGGATGCTAGCACTCCTATCTCTTGAGGGCGAAGCACCGTTCCTTTTTTAAGAATTAAGTTTCCTTGGGCAATGTCCTCTCCTTTGCATCGGACATTCAATCCCTTCTCCGCCTGGCACAATATGCCGATGTGTGACAAGTCTCCCCTAGATGATTTGCGGCTAACTTCATCGGTATCCTCAAATTGAACCACGGCATCAGCCCCTTTGGGCAATGGTGCTCCTGTCATAATGCGGATAGCCGTCCCCGGGCTGACTTCTTTTGTGGGTATAGACCCGGCGGCAACCTCTCCGACCACGACTAAACATCTCGGTGATGATTCACTAGCCCCCCGAGTATCTTCAGCTCGCAGGGCATAGCCATCCATGGCGGAATTATCCAGTGGGGGGATATCTATAGTGGAATAGACATCCTCAGCCAGAACCTGCCCCAGGCAGTCCAGAATAGGCTTCCGTTCGGGCTCGAGGACCTCAACATAGCTCAAAACCTTCTCGAGGGCTTCTTCCACAGAGATCATGCGGCAAACTCCCAAAACTGCATTATAGACTATCTTTGTCCTCATACCAACTTCCCTGCTATTCCAATTCAAATAAAAGAGAAATCAAGCATTTAGTGAATTATGCGCAGAGACGCTTGCATTATCCAAAATACTGGTCTAAAATAGCCAACGCCATGTTTGGAGGTAAGAGCCAGTGATGGGCACTTTGGTGAGTCTGGCTATTCTATTTCCTATCATCGCAGGTCTCATTTGCCTACTGATTAAAAACCACAGAGCCAGAGGTGGCATTGTTTCTCTTACTGCTGTAGTTCTCATAATAAGCTCCGTCCTTTTCCTGCGGCAAGGTCCTTTTCCCATAGAGTATTCGCCTGCTTCTACATGGGATTCGGTCATCTTAGTTTTTAATTATGTCATACTAGCGATCTTCCTCTTTGTGGCTATCAGGGATATTGGCCAAAGAGGGATATCTCGACACAATATCCTCGCCATAGGTTTAACTCTAGCCGCGGGCATCCCCTTGGCAATTTTTGAATTTTCCTGGGCGCCACACACACCACTAGAAGTTACCCCGGCCCTCTATATTGACCATCTATCCATAATCATGTGCCTTATCATTTCTATTATAGGCTCGCTTATCTGCGTTTATGCCATAAGGTATATGAGAGACCATGAAGAGCACCGCATGCATCTTGGGGAACTTAAGGAAACAACACAGCCGAGGTTCTTCTTCTTTATGCTCATGTTCTTGGGTGCTATGAACGGACTGGTCTTCGCCAATAATCTACTCTGGCTGGGATTCTTCTGGGAAATGACCACATTGGCCTGCTGGGGCTTGATTAGCCATGATAGAACTCCCATTGCCATAACCAACGCCTTCCGCGCCTTGTGGATGTGCCTTATTGGCAGCGTGGGCTTCAGCCTGGCTATTATGTTCCTGTGGAATGGATCGTCTGACTCGATTTCGTTGATGGGAGTCATCAGTAAAGGCGCCTCAGCCGGTCCCGTTTTTCTTTTGCCTTTTGCTCTACTATGTCTGGCTGGTTTCACCAAGGCAGCGCAACTCCCGTTTCAGAGCTGGTTACTGGGAGCCATGGTTGCTCCCACACCAGTTTCCGCCTTACTGCATTCCAGCACTATGGTTAAAGCCGGAGTTTATCTTGTGCTGCGTATTGCTCCGGGCTTTCAAGGCACCCACCTTTCCACCCTCATAGCTATTTATGGTGGCGCAGTCTTCCTGGCTACCGCCATACTGGCTATAAGCCAGAGCGAAGCAAAGAAGGTTCTGGCTTATTCCACAATTGGCAATCTCGGTCTCATCATACTTTGTGCGGGCATAAATACTCCATTAGCCATAGCTGTGGGCATTATGCTCCTGATCTTTCACGCTGTATCCAAGGGACTTCTCTTTTTATGCGTTGGCGCTATTGAGCACCACATTTGGAGCAGGAATATAGAGGATATGGAGGGGATAGCCAGAAATCTCCCCCTTCTGACAGGCATAACCATAGCGGGAATGCTTTCCATGCTGGTAGCTCCTTTTGGTGTTCTTACCGCCAAGTGGGGAGCTATGGAGGCAGCCTCTGGCATTGGCGTATGGTCAACTCTTGTGCTCGTATTGCTCATGCTTGGCTCAGGAGCCACTACCGTTTTTTGGGCCAAGTGGATCGGTCGCTTTCTATGCCACAGTCCTGTGCCGGGAAGCTCCAAGATGGAGCCATTCATTCCCCTTTATCATGGCATCTTGTTGATGTTAATTACCTTTGCCGTGGTATTCAGCATACTAATTGCTCCGGTATATAAAAGCGTTGTCGCCCCAGCTTTAACTGAAGCAGGCTACAATGCGGCTTTAGCTTTTACTACCGGCGCCTGGTTCTTGAAATCCCCCATGGGTATTTTCGCCGCCTGGCCAATTTTCATAATAATCACCTTGGCTCTCTTAATTCCTGCCCTTGCCACCAAAGCAAAGCCCGAAGCAATTCGCAGTTCCTACATGTGCGGAGAGAATGTGGAAATTGGGGTAGACGAATTTGTGGCTGTAGCTGATGAAAGAACAGGGCTTAAGACCGGCGGATTCTATATTGAAAATATACTGGGAGAAGGGAACCTTAATAGATTTGTCGTGCCCGTGGGCATTGTTTTACTTGTTATTTTATTCGTTTTGGCGACAATATGAGCACAGGTTGGTTAATCGGAAGTGCCGTAATTGCGGTTATAGTAGCCCCTTTGATAGGGGGATTACTCAGAGGCATTGACCGCAAATTAACTGCCCACATGCAGGGAAGAATCGGACCGCCGATAATACAGCCCTTCTATGATGTCATCAAGCTCTTTGGCAAGAAACCAATGGTTGCCGGTGGGGCTCAGCTTGCGTTCGCTTACGCTTTTCTCGCCCTGATCATCACTGCAACAGTATTCTTCGCTCTGAGGCAAGACTTGCTGGTGGTGCTTTTTATCCTATTTTTTGGCAGCCTCTGCCTTCCGATTGGAGCTTTAAGCGTGAAGTCACCTTATAGCCAGTTTGGAGGACACCGGGAACTGCTGCAGTTCTTAGCCTATGAGCCGATTTTGCTCCTGGCAGCAATACCTATAGCCTTAAAATCAGGGGGCTTTACTATTGCCAATATATTTACGTATGGACAACCACTCCTTCCCCATTTGTGGATAACTTTTATTGCCCTGCTTATTGCTCTGGCTATAGTGATGAGGAAATCTCCCTTCGACATCTCCAGTTCGGAACATGCCCATCAAGAGCTAGTTAGAGGGGTGGTCACGGAATACTCCGGCCCATATCTGGCCCTGATAGAGTTAGGACATTGGTATGAGATGGTTTTGCTCCTATCTATCCTGGGGCTTTTCTGGGTGACAGGCAGTCTATGGTGGCTATCCATCATAATAGCTTTAGCAAGCTGGTTCAGCATGCTAATTGTGGATAATGTCAATGCTCGTCTCACCTGGTCCTGGATGCTGAAATTTGCCTGGGGCGCAGGCATAAGTCTGGTAGCTTTAAATATACTATTTATCAACTTAGGATGGATGTAAAAAGTGTTCCGTCAATGTCATTGCGAGGCACGGAGTGCCGTGGCAATCTCACGAGATTGCTTCGCTCCGCTCGCAATGACACACGCACCAGTGAGCTGCTACGGATGTAAAAAATGGGAATTCTAAGTACGTCAAGAATGAAATCACCCTGGCTACTACACTTTGATTGCGGTAGCTGTAATGGCTGCGATATAGAGATACTTGCCGCTCTTACTCCCCTCTACGATATAGAAAGATTCGGCATCGTCAATATGGGCAATCCCAAACATGCTGATGTCCTTCTGGTTACGGGTCCAGCAAACTACCGCAATTATCGAGTGCTGCGTAATCTCTACGAGCAAATGCCTGATCCCAAGGGTGTAATAGTAGTGGGGACCTGTGGCTGCACGGGCGGCGTATTTCACAACTGCCCCAATATTATTGGTGGCATAGATAAGGTCATACCCGTGGACGTTTACGTCCCTGGCTGCGCCGCCAGGCCTGAAGCCATTATCGATGGGGTAGTATTAGCTTTGAAAAAACTCTCTAGGAGCTGAGAGATGGTAACAGATAATAGCGAAGCGGACGTCAAAAAGATCAACCAAATCTTGGCTGGATATAAAGGTGAGAGCAACTTGCTCATTCAAGTACTTCTTGAGATTCAGAAGGAGCTCCGTTGGCTGCCCAAAGAAGGATTAATCAGAATAAGCCAGGAATTGAATGTGCCGCTGAGGCAAGTATACCATGCGGTCACCTTCTACAAAGCTTTTAGCTTGGTTCCCAAGGGCAAGTACACTGTTACTGTGTGTGTGGGCACAGCATGTCATGTTCGTGGCTCGCCACGAATTCTGGATAGAGTGGCACAGACTCTGGGCATCAATCCTGGAGACACCACACCTGATTTTAAGTTCAGCCTGGAGACGGTGAACTGTTTGGGTTGCTGTGCCATGGGTCCAGTGATGGTTGTTGGTGATGTCTATCATGGCAAATTATCGCTTGACCAGGTGCGACGGATATTAGATAGCTATGATTAGGAAGGCAATATGCCAAAATTGAAATCAGCTCTGGAACTGGAGGAGTTAAGGGAAGGTATAGTCTCCAAGAGAGACCCCAGTAGGCTGTGCTTCACGGTATGTTCGGGAACTGCTTGCCTGGCCATTGGGAGTCAACCAACATTTGCTGCTTTTGAGAAAGAACTTGAAAAACAGGGACTTAAGGATAGAGTAGACCTTAAGCCTACGGGATGTCCTGGCTTTTGCGAGCAAGGTCCTATTGTTGTCGTTTATCCCCAAGCGGTCTGTTATCTTCATGTGCAGCCTGAAGATGTAGCTGAGATCATCTCCCAAAGCATAAAAGGGCAGATTGTTGAGAGGTTGCTCTATGTTGACCCGGTAACGGGAAAGGCAATATCCCGCGAGTTTGATATCCCCTTCTATAAATATCAAAAACGTCTTATTTTAGGCAATAACCGATTAATCGATGCTACGAAAATTGAGGACTATATTGCCTTGGGCGGCTATAAAGCTCTGTCGAAGGCACTATTTGACATGACCTCAGAGCAAGTCATGGCAGAAATAGAAAAGGCTAGTTTAAGGGGTCGAGGTGGAGGTGGTTTCCCTACCGCCAGAAAATGGAAATCCACAAGAAACGCTCCAGGAGAGCCGAAATATGTCATTGTTAACTGTGATGAGGGCGACCCGGGTGCCTTTATGAATAGAGCGTTGATGGAGGGCAATCCTCATAGTGTACTTGAAGGGTTGACCATCGGTGCCTATGCTATGGGTTCTCACGAAGGCTTTATTTATGTGCGCCAGGAATATCCTCTGGCTGCAGAGAATATTGCTATTGCTATTAAGCAAGCTGAAGATTATGGTCTTTTGGGCAAGAATATCCTGGGCTCAGGTTTCGACTTCATTGTGAAGGTTCACAAAGGCGCGGGAGCCTTCATTTCAGGTGAATCCAGCGCCCTTATGAACGCGATAGA
>JBGPRV010000046.1:0-9134 GCA_041489785.1 Dehalococcoidia bacterium
ACTGACTAAGGAAGAAAGGACCTCAGTGGTCTCAGGATAACAGGATATCTTACCCATGCAGCTTTGTATCGCTGGCTCAGAAGAACCCAAGCCAAGATAGCTAAACCAGTATTCGATATCATACCACTCAAGCCTTTGGTCGCCGATCCTGCCATATTCCTCAGCAATACACCTCTTGGCTTGAGCAAAGTCAAGCCCTTGTTTCTGAGCGTAAAGCGCAGGGATAGCCTCATGCCATATAGCCTCGCTGAAATCAGGCGTTACCACTGTTCCTTCAGCATCAAAAGAGATTAATTTGATTTGCCTCATTTCGAAATACCGATATTATCATGGTAAGGAAGTGAAAGTCCATTTGCCGATTCCCACCAGCAGAGCTAAAATACGAAGAATGTTAAGTTACTCAGTCACGGAGAAGCTGAGCCATACCTTTGAGCTAGGTCCTATAAGACCTCCTAGTGAAGCTTATTCCCTCCTGATAAGGGCGACCAGGAATTGCCCGTGGAATAGATGCCAGTTCTGCCCGGTATATAAAGGCAGTAAATTCGAGCTGAGGCCGGTGGGGGAGATTATGAAGGATATTGAGGCGGTTAAGGCTATCAGCGAAGGTATTAAGGAAATGGCCTGGAAGATGGGTTATGGGGATAGAGTAAGAGAAGTAGCAGCAATGCTTTGTAATCAACCTCAATATGGGCAATGCGTGTGCCATGTTGCCCTGTGGCTTGGGACAAGAGGCAAGACAGCATTCCTTCAGGATTCCAATACCCTGATCATGCGTACACCCGAGCTAATCCAGGTGATTACTTTCCTGAGGGAAACCTTTCCTAGCTTGAATAGAGTAACTACATATGGTCGGTCCCATACGGCAGCCAGAAAGTCGTTAGCGGAGTTAAAGGAACTCAAGGATGCCGGGCTAGATAGGATTCACATCGGACTGGAGACTGGCTATGACCCTTTGCTGGCTTATATGGAAAAAGGCTGCACTGCTGAGAACCACATTGAGGGTGGCAAAAAGGTGAAAGAAGCAGGCATTTCTCTGTGTGAATATGTTATGCCTGGTCTCGGGGGCAAGAAAATGTCTCAAGAGCATGCCCGAGAAACAGCTAGGGTGTTAAACGAGATTGACCCTGATTATATCAGGCTGCGCAGCCTCCACGTCTCTCCGACTATGCCGTTGTGGACCAGATTGCAGGACGGAGATTTTGAGCTACAAACAGAGGACGAAGTGGCAAAAGAAATAGCTGTTTTCATCGAAAACTTGCAAGTTACCAGCTATCTTAAGAGCGACCATATACTTAACTTATTGATGGAAGTCGAAGGCAAAATGCCCGAGGATAAGGGAAAATGCCTCAATATCATAAATAAGTATTTATCTCTGTCAGACGAAGAAAGGCTCAATTTCAAAGTTGGCAAGCGGACTGGTTCATACAATAGGCTAGCTGACCTCAGTGATAGCTACAAACATGATAAAATAGACCAGGCTATAAAAAGCCTCAGAGCACAGGGCAGCGATGTTGAGGAGGCGATATTCAAGCTGAAGAATAGCTTTATCTAATGGGAGAGTCGTGGCAAAAGGATTTGTAAACCTAAATCGCTTCAAGCACGGAAGGACAATAAAACGGAACAGCAAACAAAAAGCCGATTTACAGGGAGGCAAAGGAATCAGAGAAAGGAAAGTTAAATTTCGTGGCTAAAATAGATGAACTTATCTTTGGCTCTATAGTAGTCGCAGGCAAGAAGTACCGCCGGGATATTTTGCTTTTTGCCGATGGCACGGTGAAGAAGCGGAAAGGCGGCTTTCTAATGTTCGGCAGCCACAAAATTAAGAAACAGGAGCTGGAAGAATTGAGCCAGGGTCAGCCTGAGATAATAATTGTCGGCACCGGAACTAACGGCGCTGCCCATATAGCTCCTGAGGCGGGAAGCTGGGCTAAGGGAAAGAATCTAAGCTTACTGGTTCAGCCATCCTATGACGCCGTAACCAGGCTAAATGAGCTTGTTGAACAAAAGAAGAAGGTTGCTGCCTTGATGCACATAACCTGCTAAGGCATAAATTTTATGTCAATCTGGTTCTTTTGTAATGCGCTCAGCTGTGCTTCCTGTGTTCTCTTTCACATGGATAAATAAGTAAATTAGTTCCCTATTTACAAGCAAGAATAGCCAGGCCAGGAAGGAGCCAATTATTCCCAATACAATCACGGAAACACCCAGACCTACACCTATCAGTTCACGGTTGCCAACCATCAATCCACTCTTCACAATTTCCAGTCCGAAGACAATTGAAGCAATAACGCCAACTACCAGTACTGCCCACCCCAAAACTCTCAAAACGCTAGTCACGTATGGTAAGAAATGATACTCCAGCGGTTTATTTCCCTTCCAAACTTTCTGGAAAACATGGCCTAGCTTCATTTTATATAACCACTAAGGCATAAATTTAATCTTGGCTTGATTTCCCTGTAATCGTGATGCGCTCAGCCGTGTTTCTGGTGTTCTCTTCCACCTGGATAAGCAAGTAGAAAAGCTCTCTGGTTGCCAGCAAGAATAGCCAGGCCAGGAAGGAGCCAATTACCCCCGCAACAGCCGTGAAAGCACCCATAACTCCACCCGTATAGATTCCGAAAGCAATAAAACCAATAACACCAGCTACCAGTACTATCCACCCCACGACCCTCAAAACAGTAGTCGCAAATCGTAGAAAAGGATACCTTTGCATTTTGCCTCCTTTCTGTCCTTAAAATTTTTTCAAATCTGATTCACATAACTTGCGAATCTTGGACTTTACTTAAATTCGCCCTTACCCAAGATGACGAATATGATTGCTGGTATTCCCAAAAACCAAACGCAGAAAAGCGAACAAATAGATCCGACCAATGCAAGACCCCAGTGTCTCCTCATCAGCGCATAAATGCTGCCTACTATAGCCACTATCCCTAGTATTAGTGGGATCGCCGTTACACCTGCGATCATTCCTCCCAGGGCAGGCAATCCAAATATCGCCAAAAACCCTCCCCCAGTTGTCCCTAGCGCAGCAAGCACTATTCCGAAAATCACACCAACGACTCCTGCAATAATGCCCAGTATGCCCGCAGTTGTCGGCTTCCACGTTTTCTCCATTTTTTATCCCTCCTTTTTTAGATATAACGATATAGGTAGGAGCTCTCCTTGTCAATACCCCCAAACCTCAATTACCGCCAACGCAGAGCGCTTACTTGCCGTAATTTAGCCCGGCGCCAAAATTACCACACCCCTGTCCTGTCGCAATAGTAAATCGTCACAACCCTCCAAGCAACCATCCACAAGAGAGATTCCCACCACAGAGAGATTCCCAGGGTATGCATACCACGCCCACCAATTGTAGAATGCATAGAATTACCCCGATTATCACACATATCCCCAGGCTAATAAGAAACATCCGCCACCACAATCCCCAAGCTAATCTCCAGGTTGGCCTTATCTCATTATCCATCTGCTCTTTCTCCTTTCCTTGTTTTCTCTAGGTTCCAAGCCTCTCATTTGATTGAATAACTTCTGCGGTATCTTCAATTCATTATAAGTATAGCTATTACTCAATGTCAAGATAGTTAAGGGGATTGTTTAGTAAACCACTCGTGGTGAACTTATCGAACCATGAGCGACACTCAAGAGCAGACTAGCTCGTCCCTCTATTTTGCTCAGGCGGATAGGTTGCTAAACAGTCTTTCCGAAGGCTTCCATGTAGCTTAACCAAGCTCCTTGACCATGTAAGCGTCTTCCAGACCATAACCAAGCGAGCGATAATACTCCCGGGCACCGACACCACTGAGCACCGATAATCTATCATCCTTAAATTCCTCCCCGGCGATTCTCTCTGCCTCTCGAAGCAAGTTTTCACCAAGACCGTGATGTTGAGCAGCTCGCTCTAGCCTTCCCCCCACGGGAACTTCAGGACCAAAAATGTGTAGCTCCCTAACTACCGCTTTTTCCCCATTTATCCTCAACCTCAGCAAGCCAAACAAGGTCTCATTCTCATCCTCGTAGGAAAGGAAGACCTCCTTCCCTCCCCAGGTTTCATAATCCAGCCTGGTTAGACGGGGCTCGCCAATTGCCCAGCCATCCCTCAGGCGATGCCCATATTCCCGGCAACGAATGCAGCTACAGCGAAGACCTGTTTGCCCCATCTTCTTTCTAATAGTTCCTCTGAGCGCTAAGTCTCTGCTGCCGGCAATGATGAATTTGCTGGGAATATCTCGCATCAACCTCGCAATCCTTACATATTTGGGAATCAAGGTTTTAATAGCTATAAGCAAATCAATCATTTCTTCATCGCCATAAGGCCGGTAGCGATTATCCCGATACCAATGCTCTAGCTCGCTCCCCCGAACTACCAGTGTGGGATAAAGCTTGAGCCCGTCAGGCCGAAAGCGCTCATCCTCAAACAATTGCCGCGATAGCTCCAGGTCATGCTCAGGTGTTGACCCCGGTAAACCAGGCATCCAATGATAGTAAACCTTAAAGCCATAATCTCGTAATAGCCTGGTCGCGGAGATAACTTCAGCTACCCCATGTCCCCTCTTTGTCAGGTAGTGAACTTCATCGTCCAAAGTCTGTACCCCAAGCTCCACTCTGGTGGTGCCAAAATCAAGCATGCTCCTTATCTCTTTCTCCCCACAAAAGTCAGGCCGCGTCTCGATGCACAATCCCACGCAGCGATGCTCAGTATTTTCATTCAATTTCTTGGCTTCCTCTAAACTGCTGGAGGGGATGCCGTTCAGAGCATCATAGCAATCCTTAATAAGCTGATACTGATAGTCTTGGGGATAAGACAGAAAGGTGCCCCCCATGATGATAAGCTCTATCTTATCCTGGACATGTCCCATTTCAGCCAGTGTCTTGAGCCTGACCTCCACCTGTTTTTTGGCATCAAAGCCACAACTTCGAGCCCGGAGCACCGCTGGAGACTCCACGGTATAGCTCTTGGGCGCCTCAGGAGAACTGGGGCAATAAACACATTTGCCGGGGCAAGGAAACGGCTTGGTCATAACTGCCACAGGGGTTACTCCAGAAATCGTTCGAGATGCTTTCTTCATGCCATCTCTATGACACTCTGGCCTTCACTTAATGTCATTGCTACCGTAGCGAGGCAATCCCCTGTCTCTCCATGAGATTGCTTCGCTAATTCCCTCGCTTCGCTCGGTAGCAGCCTCGCAATGACAGGATGGAGGTGTCATTCTGAGCCCTCACCTTGTCATTCTGAGCGTAGCGAAGAATCTCCTTTTTACTCTTAACGAAGAGATTCTTCATTCCGCTTCCCCTTCACTTTGTTCAGGGCTTCGGCTCACCCATTTAGAATGACAACAAGAGACTGGCGACCATGAGCATTTCACCATAATATGCTAAAGTTTAGCAGAGCATATCCATGACCACAAATAGAGAAGTTTTCGACCAAATAGCTGAAAGCTGGTATCGGGTAAGACATTGGCCTTTATTAAAAGAAGAGCTAGAGGAACTGGCAGCAATATGGCAAAGCGGTAAGCTGCTAAATGTGGGCTGTGCGCATGGACCGGATTTCTTGCCTTTCAGCCGGGGCTTTGAACTCTGGGGGGTGGATTCCTCCCCTGCTATGCTCAAGCAAGCTATGAGATATTCTGCCAAGTTTAAGCTTTATGTCAACTTGATAGCCGCTGATGCCTTATTCCTACCTTTCCCAGATAACACGTTCGATTGGGCAATATCAGTGGCCACTTACCACCATATCAAAGGCAGAGAAGAAAGAGAAAAAGCATTCGTAGAATTAAAGCGGGTATTAAAGCCCCAGGGCAAGGCCTTTTTAACCGTGTGGAACCACGGCCAACAGGGGTTCTGGTTCAAATCAAAAGAGCAACAAATCCCCTGGAGGCTAAAGGAAGGGACAGTTTACCGCTACTATCACCTGTTCTCTTACGGCGAGTTACGAAAGCTATTAATCAAAACTGGCTGGGAAATCATTACTATGTCGTCGGAGAAGTCCTACCATTTCCCGATAAGAAATTTCTCACGCAACATATGTGTTCTGGTAAAGAAACAAGCCACCCCTAGAGTATCAGCGGTGTAACACTTTAGCCCTACGCAAAACTCGATATCCCCAAATTCCCGCAGCTACATTATGGTTTTTGTAGAGCTGTACTACTGACCTGGTTGCTCACTGGATGTGTCTTGACCTATCTGCACTTTCTCAGAAAGACCGGTCTCGATAATGCTAATGAAGACTTCTACCAGCTTAGGGTCAAACTGAAGCCCGGCACCTTGCCTGAGCTCTTTTAGTATCTCCTCATGAGACAAGGCCGGACGGTAAGGACGAGCAGAAGTCATAGCTGCAAAGCTATCAGCTATGGCGAGGATGCGAGCTTCTAGGGGAATCTCTTCACCTTTCAGTCCTTCGGGATAGCCACCACCATCCCACCTCTCGTGGTGATGTAAAATGCTACTTACACAGGGAATCAGAGTGGGTATGTTACCAATGATAGTTGCCCCTAGTCTGGGATGAGCCTTAATTGCCTCCCAATCTCCTCCATTAAGCTCTCCCTTTTTATTAAGCACTCTATCGGGAATGCCGATTATTCCAATATCGTGAAGCAAGGCAGCAGTGCTCACCTTAAATACCTCGTCTGGCGATAGTCCGATTCTTTCCGCCAAAGCCACAGCATAGGTGTTAACTTTCTTGGAATGACCATAAGTATAAGGGTCTTTAGCTTCCACTGCCGAGACTAAGGCATAGACAGCACTCAAATTATCACGTCTGGTATCAATCCCAGTAATTCCTCCATCGTCCAGTGGCTTAGGCAAAATCTTGGAGGAGAGGTAGATTCGATTACCTCCAGTCCGCTTGGCATAATAAAGGGCAGTATCAGCCACATCAACAAGTTCAGTAGTTACCGCTCCATCTGCAGGATAACTAGCCAAGCCAATGCTGCAAGTCACATTAATTGCCTTCTTTCCCATCTCTCCGACAAGCTGCTCTCGAACTCGCTCAGCTACAACATAGGCATCATCTTTATTTGTCTGGGGCAAAATGACAACAAATTCATCGCCACCATAGCGAAAGGCCTTGTCGATATTCCTGAGAGAGCCTTTGATAATTTTCCCTATCTGGTTCAGAAGAATATCTCCAGCAGGATGCCCATATGAATCGTTATAGTTCTTATAGTTATCCAGGTCAAGCATGAATATGGAGAATACATCGCCATAACGAGAATGCCGGGAAATCTCCTCTTTGAGTCGCTCTTCGAAATGACGCCGATTGAATAGTCCGGTAAGCTCATCAAGACGAGACCTTTGTTCCACCTGGGCATAAAGTTGAGCATTCTCAATTGGCGCAGCAATCTGCAGAGTCACCCTTTCCAGAAGTTTTATTTGACTGCGGCTGTAAGCGTTAGGTTGGCGACTGGCCAAAATCAAGCTGCCAATAATATGGTCTGTGACATTCAAGGGCAGGTAAACAATAGAGCGAAACCCGTGCTGTAAGTGCCGCTCCCCGGTCCAGAACCTCCGGTGTCGTTTTAAATCAGGTTCATATAAGCTTTTCTTCTCCCGGCACACCCACTCCGTAGCCGTCTCTTTAAGCGGTATTCTCTCTTCCGTCTGCCAAGCAGAACCTATGGTGCTGGATAGAGCCATAAAGTAAAGCTCGTCTCCATCAATTAAAGCGATTGTTGCCCAATCAATATCCACCACTTTCTTTAATTCCTGGGCGAAACCTTCAAATATCATCTGAATGCTCACGCTGGAGGTTAGGATTGTAGTTAAACGATTAACCAGGCTTATTTCTTCGTCTTGTTCCTTCAGGCGCTCATGTAAATACTCTTTTTCTATGCTCGCTGCCACCTGGGTGCTGACAAACTCCAATAAATCAATGTCCTCAACGGCATAAAGCCTCCCATCTCGTCTCTCACTTATTGCCAGAACAGCCACAAGCTCCTCTCTGTTGATTAAGGGAACGAACATCTTTACCCCTGCCGATCGAATTTCCTCCCTCTCTTCCTGCCATATAGATTGGAATTCAGGAAGGATATCGAGATCCCCTTCCATTAATATGGTGCCTTTTTGCCTCAACCAGGTCACAACAGGACTATCTTGCCTTAATTCCAGTTCCCCTACGGGATTATCCTCCACAGGGGGGTAGATAAATTGGGTGCTCAAACCTCCGTTTCCAGCCTCAGGCAAAAGCAGACAAGCTCTCCGACAGTCAAGGGATTGAGCAATCAGTGATATAAATCCGCTACCCAACTGCTCCAGGGTGGGGACACTGTGTATCTTGGTGATAAACTGAGATAACTTCTTGCGATAGGGATATCTTGCCCCGATAAAAGCTTCCTCCACCTTCGTTCGCCAAAAGTCATGCACCTTGTGAACAAGAAGCAGGATAGCGGGAATTCCCAGGCCGATGGTTACCGCTAGAGAGGCAAAGTTAAGCTCAAAGCCGACGAATCGGTGAGCGAGGCTGAAAAGCAGTAACAAAATGCCAACACTACCGCCATAGAGGACTACGTATATAAGGGCTTGGCGGAATACAACCCTGATATCCAGCAGATGGTGGGATATAACGGCGTAGGTGAAGACACAGGCAACGATAAAGTTGCCAATATGGCTCACAGGAAATTCGCCT
Organism: Dehalococcoidia bacterium; assembly: GCA_041489785.1. Lineage (GTDB taxonomy): Bacteria > Chloroflexota > Dehalococcoidia > GIF9 > AB-539-J10 > RBG-13-51-36. Next base: position 8,621 of record JBGPRV010000046.1, read on the forward strand.
CCATGAGGAACAATAGAGCCAAGAATGAACACCATTAGGACAGCAATAGTGGTAACTAAGTAAACAATCTGATTACGCTCCGCTGGGTTGGGGGAAAGCCTGTACTTTTGTATCAAGAAATATACATCTCTGACGCCTATTGTGGAAAGAAAAAGTAAAAATATAGCAATAATCCCGCCACCATAAACAACGCGGATGCCGCCGTCAGTGGGAACAGTGCTGACAAAAATGTCCTTGGGAATCTCATTCAATGCGGCCAGTGCGGCCAGGACAATAGTGGCGATCACGAAAACATAAGCCCATGGTATCTTGATTTGTTCAGATCGGTAGAAAGAACAGATGAAATAATGAAGTTGAACTAGCATCCAGATGACAAGGCAGATGCTAATTCTAATTAGGTGGAGTTTGTAGGACATAAGAAAATCGCTGCGGAAGAGAACGATGTCCAAACTCCACAATACGGCAGGAATCAAGAATAGGAGGAAAAGGCTATGCCTTCGTTGCCATGGTCGGG
>JBGPRV010000047.1:0-8780 GCA_041489785.1 Dehalococcoidia bacterium
GGTCATATCTTTCCCATCTTCCTCAAATTCCATGGCGGTAAAGGAGCAGCCACCGCCATCGGGATTCTCATCTTCTTGATGCCCTGGGCAGTTCCGTTTCTCGCCATTGTTTTTTTTATAGCTGTACTTATTACTCGTAATCCCACCTTTAGTTATAGCCTACTCCTTATTGTTTTCCCGTTTGTTGCGGGGTTTATTTACCACGACCGCTACCACGAGCCCTTGGCTTTAGTCTTCTACTCCATAGGCTTGGGAGTATTCCTAGGCATACAATACATCCCCAGGCTTAAAGAGATGCACACCAAAACTGGCGGCGACTGGCTCAAAGTTATCAAGCGTCGCAGCCTCAAAGAAAGGTTCTAAATATGCCGGCAAATGAACTACACCAGCTAACTATTCATGAAGCGCACGAGCTTCTCAAACAAAGGGAAATTTCCTCGACGGAACTGACAAAATCTGTACTGAAGCGTCTCGCTGAGATAGAAGGGAAAGTTCACGCCTGTGTCACTATTGTTGAAGACGGCGCTCTGAAAGAGGCAAAGAAAGTCGATAATTACATCAAAACTGCCCATGAAATTACCCCTTTAACCGGCATCCCTACCTTAATCAAAGATGTCATATGCACCAAGGGGATAAGGACTACTTGTAGTTCAAAGATTCTGGAAAACTTCGTCCCTCTCTATGATGCTACTGTAATAGAGAAACTGAAGGCACAGAAGGCGGTAATAGTCGGGAAAACGAATATGGATGAGTTCGCCATGGGCTCTTCTACGGAGCACTCCGCCTTCTTCCCCACCCACAATCCCTGGGATTTAAGTCGTGTCCCTGGAGGTAGCAGTGGTGGCTCAGCAGCTGCTGTAGCTGCTGATGAAACTATTTATGCCCTGGGCTCTGACACTGGAGGCAGCGTCCGCCAACCAGCCGCACTTTGCAGCGTGGTGGGACTTAAACCAACCTATGGTCGGGTCAGTCGCTTCGGCCTGGTGGCTTTTGCCAGCTCTCTCGACCAAATTGGACCAATAACCAAGGATGTTACCGATTGCGCCCTAGTGATGAATGCCATTGCCGGTTATGACTCCAGCGACTCAACCTCAGTGCCTTACCCTGTCCCAGATTACACCCAGCAACTAATTCCAGACATCAAAAGACTAAGAATTGGCATTCCCAGGGAATACTTTGTCGAGGGCATGCAGAACCAGGTAAGAGCGGCTTTAGAAGCAGCCATAGATAAGCTACGTGAACTCGGTGCGGAAATAGATTGGGAAGTCTCGCTACCTCACACTAAATACGCTCTGGCTGTTTACTATATACTTGCTCCGTCCGAAGCCTCAGCGAATCTGGCTCGCTACGACGGAGTAAAATACGGCTTTTCCGAGCGAGATGCCAGTAATGTAATCGAGACAACGGAGAGGACGCGACAATCTGGCTTCGGTATTGAGGTTAAAAGGCGCATAATGCTGGGCACTTACGCTTTATCCGCAGGTTATTACGACGCTTATTATGTCAAGGCGCAGAAGGTGCGCACACTTATCAAACGGGAATTTGACCAGGCCTTTGAAAAATGTGATGCCCTGGTCACCCCAACCTCGCCCATAGTGCCTTTTAAGCTGGGTGAAAAGTTAGAAGACCCGATGCAGATGTATCTAAGCGATATATGCACCTTACCCATAAACATAGCTGGAATCCCGGCTATCTCCATACCTGCCGGCTTCGCTGACAACCTGCCTATAGGTATGCAAATCATGAGCAAGCCTTTCAGCGAGGAAATATTGATGCGCATCGCCTTTGCCTATGAGCAAGCAACTGACTGGCATAAGAGAAAACCTCCATTATTATGAGAATAGTGCAGAAGGTAACCTGAACGCAGGCTTGCCAAGGCTAGCAGACGGAGTACTTAGGAAATATAGCCATCCCTGATAAGGAGTTCGGCGACAAGAACTGCGCCTCTGGCTGCTCCCATCTTGGTGTTGTGGGATACCAGAAGGTACTTGATGCCGTTTTTCAGGACGTTGTCCTTCCTGATTCTCCCAACCACGGTAGCCATGCCATCCTCAGCATCACGGTCGAGCCGTGGTTGAGGTCGGAACGGGTCTTCATGGACTATTATCATGTGCTTGGGGGCTGAAGGCAGCTCAACTTCGTTGGCTGAGCCGCTATATTCCCTCATGGCCCTGGCAACGTCACTCACCTCACAGGCTTTCTGGGTGGAGACGAAGACTGATTCCGTATGCCCTTCCCGAACATTAACACGGGTGCAGGTGCCGCTTACATTGAACTTAGCTGGATTGACTGAATTACCTGCGAAACTGCCCAGGATTTTCTGTGTTTCACGCTGCACCTTTTCTTCCTCTCCGGCAATAAAGGGAATAACGTTGTCCAGGATGTCGAGGCCTATTACTCCCGGGCTCCTGCCTGCGCCTGACAGGGCTTGCATGGAGGTCATTATAACGGCGTTAACACCGAACGATTCGTAAATTGGTTTTAGGGTTATCACCAGGCCGGTGGTGGTGCAGTTGGGAATGGGTGTGATGAAGCCCTTCCATCCCCGGGCTTTTCTTTGCACATTAATTAATTTGGCGTGCTCGGAGTTGATGCCCGGAATTAAGATGGGCACATCCTCATCATAGCGGAAAGCTGAGGCCGTGCTTATAACCGCTTTATCTCTGGCAAATTTCGGTTCCAGAATCTTCGCCTGGTCGGACTCTATGGCAGAAAAGACGATATCCAGGGCGGAGACATCCATCTCGGCGGCATTCTGGACGGGCATGGCCATAACCTCCTCTACCGGAGGCTCCTGGCAGAACCAACGCAAGGCTCCAGACTGGGCATCGGTTATGGCTTCCTTATAGCTGCGCCCTGCTGACCTCTCGGAGGCAGCAAGGGCAGCAATTTGAATCCAGGGGTGACCCTTCAGGGCAACGAGAAATTGCTGACCAACTATGCCAGTGGCTCCTACGATTCCAGCTTTTATCATGGTTTCCCTTTACTCTGTTTTTAATTTAAGGACAAGCGGGCACTATAAACTACATACTTATTTCCTGTCAAATTTCGTGCACCTGCTGACACCTTACCAGGTGTCGCCTTGGTAGCTCCTCTTTACCGAGCTAATCGGGGCGAGAGGACTCGAACCTCCGACCTCAGCGTCCCGAACGCTGCGCGCTACCAACTGCGCTACGCCCCGTTTGTCTATGCTATTATATGATGCTTTAATTATTGGGGCAAGGATGAAGTATTGCGTTTTAATAATTGATGGGGCGTCAGGCTGGCCGTTGGCTGCTCATGGTGGAAGGACTTGCCTGGAGTTGGCGCATACTCCAAACATGGATGCCCTGGCAAAAGAGGGTGCTGTCGGGCTGCTCCGCACCGTGCCGCCGGGGATGGAACCTAGCAGCGCTTGTGCCTGTATGTCCGTGTTAGGTTATGACCCTCAGGTATATTATCGGGGCCGGAGCGCCATTGAGGCTCATGGCATGGGCGTTTCTATTAACGAAGGTGAGGCCGTTTTTCGTTGCAATTTGGTAGCCGTTCGCAACGGGAGGATGTGGAGCTACAGTTGCGGGCATATCAATACTGGCGAAGGCCAAGCCCTTATTGCTACTTTGAATGAAAAGCTTGGCAGTGATAAAGTGCATTTTTATCCCGGCGTGAGCTATAGGCATTTATGCAAAATAAAAGGGAGGGAAGATACACTGCTGGCTAGCTGTACTCCCCCTCATGATATCCCGGAAAAAGCTATTGATGAATTTCTTCCTAAAGGGCCTGGGAGCGACCTGTTAAGAGAGCTTATGGCACGCTCTGAGCTTGTGCTTCGTGACCACACTGTGAATATAGAGCGAAGAGCACGCGGCGATATTCCCGCTACCATGGTCTGGCTTTTTTGGGGTAGTGGTAAAATACCTGATATGCCAGCTTTCAAAGAGGCCTATGGGCTTGGTGCTGCCGTGACATCCGGAGTCGATATTATGCGCGGCTTAGCCCGAATGACGGGGGTTGAGGTATTAGATATTCCTGGTGTGACCGGCGATCTCAACAATGATTACGCTGCCCAGGCAAATGGTGCCATGGAAGCACTGGTGAGATATGATATGGTGGTTATCCATGTGGAAGCAACCGATGAGGCGGCCCATGCCGGCCTAGTTAAGGACAAAATAGAGGCTATTCAGAAGGTAGATAAAGAGATTGTGAGTCGGCTTCGTTCCTGGGACAGGAATGCCATTCGGGTGCTAATTTTGCCTGACCACTCCACGCCGATCGAGATTCAAACCCATGTTGCTGACTCCGTTCCATTTATCCTCTGGGGGCCAGGATTCACAGCTAGTGGGGCAAAGAGATTTACCGAAACAGAGGCTAAAGGCACAGGCGTTTTTATCAAGGAAGGATATAATATTATGGGCAAGCTAATAGAGGGGAAGAGATGGCACTGATAGTTCAGAAGTATGGTGGCAGCTCGGTGGCTGATTCCGAAAAGATCAAAAATGTAGCTCGCCGTGTTGCTAAAGCGAAAGACGAAGGAAGTCAAGTGGTGGTTGTTGTTTCGGCCATGGGAGACACCACTGATGACCTGCTTAAGTTGGCTTATCAGATCAGCGAGCAGCCGAGTGACAGGGAGTTCGATATCCTTCTGTCCACCGGGGAGATAGTTTCCAGCACCCTTCTAGCCATGGCACTAGGGAGCTTAGGGTACAAGGCAATTAGCCTTAGTGGCGCTCAGGCGGGCATACATACTGATTCCAGTTACAGTCGAGCTCGGATTCTCCGGGTTGACACTAAACGAGTGGTCAGCGAGTTGAGAAAGGGAAATATTGTCATTGTAGCTGGATTTCAAGGAGTGACCGGGAAAAGGGATATTACTACTCTAGGTCGCGGCGGTTCTGATACTACGGCGGTTGCTCTGGCTGTTAGCCTGGGTGCTGAGATCTGCCAAATATACACCGACGTTGAAGGCGTTTATACCGCTGACCCTCGTCTTGTTCCCCAAGCAAAAAAGTTGAAAGAAATTGGCTATGAGGAGATGTTAGAACTGGCTACCTACGGAGCCAGAGTAATGCACAATCGCGCAGTAGAACTGGGCTGGTTATATAACGTGCCCATATTAGTGGCTTCTAGCTTTAGCGACAGCCCGGGTACTACTATTTGTAAGGAGGCTTCCATGGAAGTAAAAAACAAGGTAAGGGGTATTGCCCATGATACCAATGTGGCTAAAGTCACCGTCGTCGGCGTTTCCGACCATCCTGGCATTGCTGCGGCAATCTTCGAGCCCCTGGCGAGAGCCAATATAAGTATAGATACCATTGTTCAGAATGCCAGCATTAATAATATTACCGATCTCACGTTTACGGTGGCTCGGAGTGATTTGCTCAAGGCGATGTCCATCGTGGAGCCAGTGGTTAAATCCGTGGGAGGTAAGCAATGTGTGACCGATTCTACATTGGCCAAAGTCAGCATCGTAGGTACTGGCATGCAAAATACACCGGGCTATGCTGCCAGAATGTTTCGCGCTCTTTATGAGCATGGTATTAACATCCAGTTAATTACCACTGCCGAGATAAGGATAACCTGTATTATTTCTGAAGATAGAGTTAAGGACGCTGTTCGGGCGCTGCATCAAGCTTTCGAGATGGAGAAGGAAACTTGACAATTTTGGCCTGACATCGTAAGTATATAAGTTTATGGAAATGTATATAGCCTCTTACCAACAGGAAGAAGAGAAAGCTCGATTAAGACAGCGCCTGAGCAAGGAAGCTATAGATTTAGCCCTTCAAGGCAGATGGGAGGAGGCCGAAGCAATAAACAGGGACATAATTGAGAAATTTCCCTCTGATGTCGAGGCTTATAATCGCCTTGGCCGAGCTTTGACAGAGTTAGGGGATTTTGACGGAGCTAAGGAAGCCTATCTTAAGGCTCTGGAGCTTGCCCCTGAGAATGCTATTGCTAAGAAAAATCTTGCCCGTTTAACTAGTTTGCCAGAGTCTATGGCAACCTTGAGTAGCAACCCTCATAAAATTTCGACCTCGAAAGCTCAAGCTCCAAGAGTTGCTCTTGACCTTTTCATAACTGAGGTGGGGAAGGCTGGGGTGGTGAATCTTCATAATGCGGCTTCGGTCGACGTCTTAGCTAAGATGGGATTTGGTGACCAAGTGCACTTGGAAGCAAGCAGACAACACTTGATTGTGACGAATGAGAGTGGAGAATATTTGGGCGAGGTGGAGCCTAGACAAGGATTGCGTCTCATTAAACTAATGCGAGGTGGAAATAGATACGATGCGGCAATTCTCAATGTAGGAGAAGATAAAGTGCAGGTGCTTATTAAAGAGGTGTATCAACATCCCAGCCAAGTGGGACGTCCCTCCTTTCTTGTCAAAGCTACAGAGCACCTGCGCACGCGTATTAAAGAAAGCCTTCTCAGGCGAGGAATCATCACCGACGAAAGTGAGACCTCGTCTGAGCCCGAATATTTTGAGGAAGAAGAAGAACTTGGCCCCGAAGAGGAATCTTTGCCTGAAGGTTTCACCGTCGTTGGTGAAGATGTTGAAAGAGGAATTGAGATTTGATGGAAGCCGCAATAGTAAAGCCTGTCGATATCGAAGAGGAGATGAAAAGCTCCTATCTGGACTATGCTATGAGCGTCATCGTCTCCCGAGCCTTGCCTGATGTGCGTGATGGCTTAAAGCCAGTGCAGCGACGTGTATTGTACGCTATGGACGGCTTGGGATTACGATACAACAGTCCATACAAAAAGAGTGCCCGCATTATTGGTGAAGTCATGGGGAAGTATCACCCCCACGGAGATGCCCCCATATATGAAGCCATGGTACGCATGGCTCAGGATTTTTCTCTGAGATATCCCTTGGTTGACGGGCAGGGTAATTTTGGCAGCGTTGACAATGACCCACCAGCGGCAATGAGGTATACCGAAGCTCGCCTTTCCAAAATTGCCGAAGAAATGCTAGTTGACATCGAAAAAGATACCGTCGGCTTTGTTCCCAACTTCGATAGCTCTCTCCAGGAACCCTCTGTCCTGCCCGCCAGGTTGCCTAACTTACTAGCTAGCGGTTCTTCAGGCATAGCTGTGGGAATGACGACTAACATCCCTCCTCATAACTTAGGCGAGCTATGTGATGCTATTGCCTACCTAATTGACAATCCCCAAGCTACTGTAGAGGAACTACTGGAGTGGGTCAAAGGCCCCGATTTTCCCACTGGCGGGATAATTTGGGGGAAAGGGGGCATAGACAACGCCTATACTACAGGGCAGGGAAAAATTATACTTCGAGCTAAAGCCAAAGAACTGACTAGCAAGGCGGGCAAGAGACAAATAATTGTTACTGAACTTCCCTATCAGGTAAACAAAGCCGCTTTAGTAGAGAAGATAGCCGAGCTGGTTAAAGTGAAGAAAATTTCGGGGATAGCCGAGGTGCGTGATGAGTCGGACAGGGAAGGCATGCGCATTGTTATCGAACTCAAAAAGGAAGCACAACCTCAACAGGTACTTAATAACCTCTACAAGTATACCACGATGCAATCTGCCTTTCACATCAATATGGTTGCTTTGGTTAATGGACAACCCAAAGTAATTAATCTTAAAGAGGCGCTAACTTCTTACATTGACTTTCGTTTTCAGGTCATTACCAGGAGGTCTCAGTTTGAACTTGATAAGGCCAAGGATAGAGCTCATATCCTCGAGGGCTTCAGAATCGCCCTAAACAATCTGGAGCAAATAATAAAGATTATTCGACAGTCTCAAACCGTAGAGTCCGCTCGTGCCAATTTAATGGCAGCTTTTACTATGTCACAGATTCAAGCGCAAGCTATCCTTGATATGCCGCTTCGTAGATTGGCTAAGCTAGAGCAAGACAAAATAACTGAGGAATATGCCACTGTGATAAAAAATATTTCCTATCTTGAGGATTTGTTAGCTAATCCTCGGAAAGTATTATCACTTGTTGCCCAAGATGCTGAGGAGCTTAAATCCAATTATGGTGATTCCCGGCGAACCGTAGTGAAAGCAGAGGAAATCGAAGAATTTCGTACGGAAGACCTGGTTCCTCATGAAGCAATGATAGTTACCTTGACTAACAAGGGGTTCATTAAAAGAATTCCTGCCAGTACTTATCGGCTGCAACACCGTGGCGGAAAAGGTGTAATGGGAATGGTAACCCGTGGTGGCGATACAGTGAACCATATCTTGGTCGCCGACACGCATGATAATCTCTTTTTCTTTACCAGTGCTGGTAAGGTTTACTGTCTTAAGTGCTACGAGGTTCCCGAGGATTCTTCCCGCATGGCCAAGGGGATAGCTCTGGTTAATTTATTACCTATTAACTTGGAAGACGAAGTAACTGTGTTATTAGCCATCGCAAGCTTTCCTTCGGACAAGTTCTTATTAATGGCTACTAAGGGTGGCGGGATAAAAAAGACTACCCTGGGCGCGTTTGCTTCGATAAGGAGGAATGGCATTATTGCCATGGGGCTCAGAAATGAAGATAAGCTGATCTCATCCGGTGTAGTTGCTGATGAAGATGAGGCCATCTTGGTGAGTCGAAATGGGAAGGCCATTAGATTTAAGGTCAAAGGCTTGAGGACTGCGTCTCGAACTAGTGGCGGTGTTCGTGGCATTCGTCTTGTTGATGATTATGTTATTGGTATGGGCATTGTCCTTCCCGACGCTTATGTGCTCACAGTGACCGAAAAAGGTTTTGGCAAGCTGACCCCGATAAAAAATTATCCTGTTCACAATAGGGGAGGCAAGGGAGTGAGGGCTTATAGGGTTGGCCCGAAAA
>JBGPRV010000048.1:0-8482 GCA_041489785.1 Dehalococcoidia bacterium
ATGTTATCCCATTTATGAAAAGGCATTGGAATATGGGGTTCCTGTTCTGCTCCATACAGGGGAAGTGATGAAACCACTTCATTTCAAATATTGCCAGCCCATTTATGTGCAGGAAGTAGCCATGGACTTTCCTGAACTGCCTATCATCATGGCACATACCGGTGGATGCTGGTACCCGGAAGCAGTGGCCATCTGTAACAACGCCACAAATGTTTACCTCGATTTATCTGTCTGGCAACCTCGGCTTCTCCGCCATCTGGAATTCTACAAAGCTCTGAGGACATTGTTAGACTCGGTCTCCTGGCAGAGAGTGCTGTTCGGCAGTGATTATCCCTTTCTGAAACTGCTAATTAATCAGGAAAGGTGGGTCAAAGCCTTTACCGAAATTCCCGACTCCGTAAAGGAGCAAGGAATTGAATTTACAGACGAGGAAATCGCAGGAATAATGGGCGGCAACGCCGCTAAAATCTTAGGACTAACAAAATAAACAGATGCGCGAGTTCTCCATCCTTCTTATCTAGTTCTGGCAGGACGCTAGACGTTCATCCCTCCGCTAATGATGAATGCGCCCCCGGTAACGAAAGAAGCAGCGTCGGAGGCCAGCCAGATTACCATTTCCGCCACTTCTTCAGGTTCACCCCATCTCTTCAGAGGTATGTTGCCCTGTATGGCATCGGCGTCTTTCCGGGCACGGAGTTCTTCAGTCATGGCGGTCTTGATCCAACCGGGGCAGACGGCGACTACCCTGATGTTGTCCCTGCCATATTCAGTCGCCGCTGCCTTGGAGATAGCCACGACAGCGTGTTTGCTTCCGCTATAGACGGACAATCTTTCCGCGGTGGACACTCCGGCGATGGAGGCATTATTTATGATGACTCCGCCACCTTGCTCCAGCATCACCGGTATTTCGTATTTCATGGACAACCAGACGCCCTTGAAGTTGGTGTCCACCACCTCGTCAAACATCTCTTCGGTCGTCCGTATCAGGCGGGCCATTATGCTGCCTACTCCGGCGTTGTTAAAGGCGATATCCAGACGGCCGTATTTTTTAATGGTTTGTTGCACCATGTTTTCAACCTGTGAAGCAATCCGCACATCAGTTTGAACAAACATCGCTTCGCCGCCGGCCTTTTTTGTCATCTCCACCGTTTCCTTTCCCTCCTTTTCTCTACGGGCAGCCACCATCACCTTGGCACCCCGTTCTCCAAATTTGATTGCCGCGGCGCGGCCGATGCCGGAACTCCCGCCGGTTACCAGTACTACTTTTCCCGCAAACGTGTTCATCTTTGGCCTCCTTTTTGCTTACTAAATTAATGCCAGACTCTGTTTCATCTTAGTGTGGATTTTGGACAACTTTATCACCGATGAGCGCACAACCGCAATATGGGCGGTTCCTCCCAATCCCAGAGATTGCCACGCCCCGACAAGTCGGGGCTCGCAATGACAAGGGGAGAGGCTTGCAATGACAATACAAAGAAAGTGTGCTCACAATGATACCCCCTGTCGTTGCGAGGCTGACTTTAGTCAGCCGAAGCAATCTCGGTGGGGCTGTTGGGGATGGAAATTTACACGTGGAGTTTAACCCCTCGACTTCGCCTCAAGACAGGTCTGAGCGGGCAGGAGGTTAAGGCTGAGGAGGAATTTTCTCCAGGGACAGGTACAACTCTTTTTGTTCGTCGTGGGAGGGGAAGAATTCCTCCAGCAGCATTATTTGCCCTTCGGACTTGAGTTTAGCCAGTCCTTCGAGGCATTCGGGTTTGGCAAGGCTGGGGATCCATTCCCGACAAGCTTTAGGACGCGAGGGATATATGGTGCAGCGGGCTTTCCCATCCGCATCCCAGGCCAGGAAGATACAGCCTTTCTTTATTTGCTTGAGAAGGTAACCTTCCTTTATTGGCACCTTCACGGCATACTTAGAGATGCACTTTGCTCCTGATATTCCCAGTGCAGAGGCAATGTTCTCTATATCTTCGGCGGTAAGCGGAGGTTGATAGCAGGTGCAGCAAATGCCACAGCGAAAACATGGGATGGGAGTTTGTTCTGCTATGGTAATCTCTTTTCCTTCTATTGTCTTTATGATTGCTTTCTCTATTGACATAATAAGAGTCCGCTAATAGCCCAGGCCTATCTTCTTGGTTATCTCGGCTTCGTCGAACAAGTGGTGCAGGCCTTTCAGGAAAGAAGTTGAACCGTTATCCAATAGCCACTGTCCGAACCTTGCCCCCTCTGGCTCAAGCTCGTCAGGCGTGATTCCCGGTTCGAACACCAGCTTAGCATAGCCCTTTTCCTGAGACTGGGCAACGATGAAGATTCTCGCCTCGCTCATTCCGCCTCCTTTACATCACTGAGAAGAAATCAAGCTCAATATCTTCTCGTGAAGCTTTTTGTTGGAGAATAAAAGGTCGCTTGTCTGGGGCTTCCAGGGGTTGCCCTGAAAATCGCTAACCTTGCCACCAGCTTCTTGAACTAATAAGACACCGGGGGCAACATCCCAGGGCTCAATCCTGGTGGTGAAGTAAGCCTCTCCTTTGCCGGCGGCAACCCAGGCTGTTTCCAGCCCCGCTGAACCTAGCTTGCGTATGTCGGTAACCCCGGGGTAGACCTTATGCAAAAGCTCGCCTGTTCTTCCCCGGTTTCTCTCTCCACCTTCACAGTAGAAAATGTAGCTCTGGCTGAGGTCTGCTACATCGGATACTTGTATCTTTACCCCGTTTAAGTAAGCACCTTGGCCCTTTTCAGCAAAATAAAACTCATCAATCGCCGGGGCATAGATTACCCCCAGTAGAAGTTCGTTTTGGTGCATCAGGGCTAGACACACGGAAAAGAAGGGGTTGAAGTTGGCAAAATCACCTGTGCCATCCAATGAATCTACAATCCAGAGCCAATCAGGGTCGCCCTTGAGAAAACCGCCTTCCTCAGTGAGCAGGCTGTGGCGAGGATAATGTCTCTTAATCTCTTCAACAATTAACCTGTCCACCTCTTTATCATATTTGGTGGCTGCTTCCTTAGCCGGGCTTCGCTCTTTAAGCAAAGCCCAGTCCTGGCGAAAATGCTTCATCAGGGTATCGCCAGCCTTTCTGGCCAGGCTCTCAATTAATTCCTTCATATGTTTCTAGTTATTTTATCATTGCTGCTAAAATAGTACTAAGCATAGAGGTCCTCCGATGAGTGGGAGCGAAAGGGCACCTGTTTGGTTGACATAAAAATCTAGATGTGTCAGGAGGTGAGAGAATGGCAATAGCCGAGGTAAGCGTTGTTCCGTTAGGAACGAAGACTCCTTCAGTCAGCCAATACGTGGCACGAGCGGTTAAGGTACTGGAACGGGAAAAAGACATAAAGTACGAGATAACCGCAATGGGGACAATTATGGAAGGTGACTTAGGCAGGATTCTGGCAGTGGTGAAGAAGATGCACGAAGGGACCTTTGGGGAAGGAGTTGCTAGAGTGTTGACCACGATTAAAATTGACGACCGGCGAGACAAGGCCCAGGGCATGAAGGCGAAGGTGGATTCGCTCAGGAAGAAGTTATAGTATCAGCTTAACGGGGGTACGGGTATTTTTCGTATGAATCTCTCTTGTTTGCTTTCGTTGCTCAAAGAAATGCCTGCCTACAGGCAATTGGTGGGAGAGCTGTCCACAGTAAAGGGTGAGCATAAAGCAATCATACTTGATGCCGCCAGGCCCTACTTGATTGCCACTCTTTACGAAGAGCTTAATTTGCCCATCATGGTGGTGAGCGGTCAGCCTGAGACTGCCCGAAAGCTTCATGAGCAGCTTCGAGCCTGGTGTTCACCTTCGGCCGAGTTGCATCGTCTCCCTGAGCTCGACTTCCTGCCTTATGATAGTTCTCCGCTATCGGCTGTCAGCTATCAAATGCTGGAGAGGTTGAGGGCATTAGCCACCTTAGCTCTTTATGAAGAGAGTGATAAACCTCCCTTGATAGTGACCTCAGCCCTGGCAATCATGAGTAAAACCATTCCACGAAGGGATTTTGCGGCTGCCTGTCATGTTCTAAAGCCGGGCATGGCTGCTGACCCCCTGGATCTACTGCGCCGATGGCAAAGCATGGGCTACGAAATGGAGGACGTTGTCGAAGTGCCCGGACAGATGAACAAACGGGGTGGCATTATTGATGTCTTTCCCCCTTGCAGCCAGTTGCCAGTTCGTATCGAGTTCTTTGGCAACCAGGTAGAGGGCATGAGGTGCTTCGACCCGGAAAGCCAGCGCTCAACCAGACCCATATCCTCGTTGATTATCACCCCGGCTAGAGAGTTTATACCCATGGCTGATAGCTCTGAGGTGGTGACTGGAAGCGTATTTGATTACCTTGGCGGTGATGCCTTGCTTGTTCTCGATGACCCTGAAGGAATTGAGCTTGCCGTCACCAGGCTGAACGAGGAAACTCAAGAATTAAGAGCTACAAAGATGAAAAGCGGTGAGCTGCCTGAGGACTTGCCCTCTCCTTACCTCACCTGGGAAGAATTAGAGTCGCAGATGAAAGAAAGGCATCGCCTGGCGCTGGCAACATGGGATGCTGCCCAGGGCTATGGACAGGCTTTGCCCTTCATCAGAGCTCAGAGTTATGGCAGCCAACTGGAAAGGTTTCTCAAAACAGCTGGGCAAATGGTGGAACAAAGACAGCGTGTGGTTGTAGTTAGCCATCAGGCAAATCGTTTGGCCGAACTTCTCCAGAAAGAGGACATTCATACTTTGCCCACATCACGGATAGAACAGATACCTCCGCCCGGTTCAATCACCGTGCTCCAGGGCTCACTGGACGGAGGCTGGGCGATGAATGACAGGCTTACCCTTATTACTGATGCTGAGCTCTTCGGCTTTGTGAAACAGCCACGAGCAAGCAAAAAGAGGCCAATACCTCAGCAATGGTTTTTTCCTCAGTTAGCTCCCGGCGATTATGTCGTCCATGTTGACCATGGCATCGCCAGGTTCCACAGTTTGACCAAGATGTCCGCCGAGGGAATGGAGAGGGAATACCTTGTTTTAGAGTATGCCGCTGGTGACAGGCTCTATGTGCCTACGGAGCGGATAGACCGCGTCAGCCGCTATATCGGTGCTGGCGACCAGGCGCCACACTTGAGCCGTTTGAGGACTCCGGAATGGCAAAGGACCAAGAACAGGGTTAAAGAATCGGTGGCGGAAATTGCTCAAGAGCTACTTGACCTTTATGCTGCTCGGGAGGTAGCTCCGGGCTTCGCTTTCTCTGCAGATTCACTATGGCAACAGGAGCTAGAGGCGTCATTTCCTTATATGGAAACACCGGACCAGATTGAGGCAATCATGACGGTTAAAGAGGACATGGAAAAAGCTAAGCCCATGGACCGGCTCATCTGTGGAGATGTGGGCTATGGCAAAACCGAGATAGCCTTGCGTGCTGCCTTTAAGGCGGTTATGGATAATAAACAAGTAGCTATCCTGGTCCCGACCACCGTGCTGGCTCAGCAGCATTTAATTACCTTTACTGAGAGGTTGCAGACTTTTCCCTTAAGAGTAGAAATGCTGAGCCGCTTCTGTCCCCCGGAAAAAGAAAAGGAAATCCTGGAAGGCTTAGCCAATGGCATCGTAGATATATGCATTGGCACTCATCGCCTGTTGCAAAAAGACGTCACATTCAAAGACCTGGGACTGGCGATAATCGATGAAGAACAACAGTTTGGCGTGGTGCAGAAAGAAAAACTCAAGCAGATAAGGAGGGAAGTGGACACCCTGGCTCTCAGTGCTACTCCCATCCCGCGCACCCTTCACATGTCTTTAACCGGAATCAGAGATATGAGCGTTGTGGGAACGCCTCCTGAAGAACGCCTGTCTGTCCAGACCTATGTCGGGGGTTATGATGACACTCTGGTCAGACAGGTGGTATTGCGTGAACTGGAGAGGAATGGTCAGGTCTTCTTTGTTCATAACCGCGTTCAAAGCATTGCTTGGGCTGCCAGAAAATTACAGGATTTAGTGCCCGAGGCTCGAATAGCCATAGCTCATGGGCGAATGCCTGAAGAGCAATTGGAAAAGGTGATGACGGATTTTATCGCTGGCAAGTATGACATTCTGGTGACCACTACTATTATCCAGTTAGGTCTGGATATGCCTAATGTTAATACGCTGATTATTGACCGGGCAGACAGGTTCGGCCTGGCTCAGCTTTATCAGTTGAGGGGCAGGGTGGGTCGCGGTATCAACCAGGCTTATGCTTATTTCTTCTTTGAAGAGGGTAAGCAGCTGACCCCCCAGGCTTATAAGAGGCTCAGGACTATCTTCGAGGCTACCGAACTAGGTTCGGGATTTGGTATCGCCATGAAGGACCTGGAAATTCGGGGAGCAGGCAATCTTTTAGGTGTCAAGCAAAGCGGGCATATCGCGGCCCTGGGCTTTGACCTTTATTGCCAGTTGCTGGCTGAGGCAGTAGAGGAGTTGAAAGCAAAGCAAGCTGGCGAAGTGAGGACGAGTGTCATTGCGAGCGAAGCGAAGCAATCTCCCAACATATCCCTGCCCTTAGCCGCCCACATACCGGAAGAATATGTTTCCAATCTAAATACTCGGTTAAGCCTTTACAATAGACTAACCAAGGTGGAGCATATCGAGGAAGTAGCCGACATAGCTCAGGAATTTGAAGATAGATTCGGTCCTTTGCCCGAGCCTGTGGATAACCTTCTTTACATGGTGAAAATCAAGGTTCTGGCTGCTCAGGCTAGAGTCAGCTCCATTTCCACACAGGGCAGGCAAATTGTCATAAAGCCCCAGGCCGCTGTCATTGCGAGCCGAAGCTGCGAGCCAAAGGCGTGGCAGGAAGCGAAGCAATCTCTGAGTAGACGCTACGATCCCGCAGTGAAGATAGGCGCTACACAAATCAAGTTGGACACTAGGCTCCTGGGGGACAGATGGACAGAGGTGCTGGAAGAGATACTGAGCTCTAATGAGGTGTGAAACCTGCTCAAGAGCTGATTCTACATGCGATTAACTCTGTCTGCATAATGGGAGGCAGGATGAGCGAGGTCACTGCAGGGGAGAAAGATAAATCCGGTTCCTCACGATGGCTCCCCGGGTGGCCGGGATACTGCTTTTATTGACTACTGTGACAACTGCCTGCTGTAAGCTTCCTGTTGGTCGTCGGCCTGGCCGTTAAGTTCCGCCAGGAAGCAGACTATGTCCTCGCGCTTGAATCTGCGGTCACCCCGCGGGGTAATGCGGTATGCCCTGATTCTTCCGTTGTTACTCCAACGCCTCAGGGTGTTAGGATGGATATGGAAGAGCTGGGCTACTTCCCTTACCGTTAGCATGTCGCTCATATGTTCGCCATTTGCCATATATTTTCCCATCTCCTCTTTAATTAACCTATCTTAACAGTAGCTTACTCAAGCCAATCATGCAATCACCCAAAGGTACCAATTTTGTTAGAAAATAGTCATAGAAAAAAAGTCCCGATTGGTAAGAAAAGTTAAGTTAGGTATATTGACATCCCCTTTCCAATGGGCTAAAATATTAAGTCCCTAAGTAGGGAAGAGGCACTGAACTACGCCCTTAAAATGGTCACTTGGGTCGTGGGGAGCCAATAGTGAAACCGACTTCCAGAGAAGTCGGTTTTTTGATTTACGAACAGGAGGAGAGGTTTGCTGCAAGATAATAATTAACCCCTGGAGGCTTTATGCGCTGCCGGTAGTGTGATCTGGATCGGGGTCGACGAGTGCATAAGGCAACAGAAATAAGTAATAAAGAAATAAAGATAAGTAATAAAAGGAGAAATAAAGAATGAAAAAAAGAATAAGAATACTTTGGCCAATATTGGTCATATTGGCAATGCTAGTTTTCATGTTTGGCACGGCACTGCCAGTGGCTGCTGGTGGGCTGGCACCCGCGGGGGTGGGGCCCGCTGCGCACGGCATTGGTATAGCAAAGTCTGCAACGGGACCAACCGGACTGGAAGTAGCCTTAGAAGGCGAAACTGTCAACGTGACCATCACAGTTTACAGTCTGGATAACTCGGGTGACGCAATGAATGTAACCTCGATCGTGGATACCGTATATCACAACTCTGGGAGTGTGAGTTCGGGAAATCTGTTGTCCTCGCCGGTTGTGCTACCCACGTTTGGTTCTTCTGTGACGGTGTCGTATACCTACGTAGTTGAGGCGGGGGATAACGATCCTTTAATTGATAACGCGGCAGCCAATGCGACTGACACTGTTACGGGACTTCCCTATACTGCTACCGGGGGGGCACAGATTGACGTCGTATACCCTTGTATTCACATCGTGAAGACCACCAATGGTGGTGATGGTCTCGATATTCCGGTGGGAGCCCCGGTCACCTGGACCTACACTGTCACCAATTGTGGCGACGTCGCCCTGACGAATATCACGGTAACCGATAGCCATGCGGGCGTAACCCCGGCGTATGTTTCTGGCGATGATGGTGATAACGTCCTGCAAACTACTGAGACCTGGATCTTCGAAGCCAGTGGCACTGCCGTAG
>JBGPRV010000049.1:0-8459 GCA_041489785.1 Dehalococcoidia bacterium
GCTGGGGATAGAGATTGCCACGCCCCGACAGGTCGGGGCTCGCAATGACATAGGAGATTATTACCCAACGTTACAAACATATAAAGTGTCACCCATCTATCTGAACTAGCTCATATTAGGCAGGATATTGCTAGTTCAGTGAAGTTTGAGGATAGCTTGGGGCTTTATCGGGGGATTGAGTGGAAATAGCCGGAAAGGCAGCACAGGCTAGGCGGGGTAAGCAGGTATATCCAGATAACTGTGATTATGGGTGAGGGGTAATCGCAAAAATCGTGATTTTACCCCCGGAAGGCCCATAAAACCAAAAAACTCTATATGCCGCCGGTGTTTTCTGTTCTGCATATGCCTCAAAAACCTTCTCCCCATTGGGGCCTTTAAAACTGAAATATGGGTGAGTTTGAAGGCTTTTGTGTCGGGGATTTTCAGCTAACAACCGTATGGTCTTCTTAACGGCCTTATAACGTTTCTTTTGGGATACATTACTCTTAAGGTGCCTATAAATCGCCTTTGCTTCATCAGTCCATTCCAACTCAAACAACACGGCTGACCCTAAAGAGTGTCTAAGTCAACTTTTGACACCTTGCCCTGTGCAGCATCGGCAAGTCCCCGTTGAACCGACGCAAGGGCAACGGGGTTATTGAATAGCCATAGTTCCGAAGCAGGGATGGTTACTTGTGGGTCTAGCACAATTTGCCCAAAGCTATTCATATATATATGATATGTAACACCTTTCTCCATGGGGACTTTGGTCAAAATCACTCGCTTTTTGGCATCTGGCTTCACACTCTCTGCTACTATTGTCAAATCTGTATCCTTAATTATAGTTGCCATCTTGCCCCCTTTTCATGAGTGGGATTGGTTAGCAAGTGGGATATTCCCACTTTTCCCCGCTTCCCACCACATTCTAGCATGGCCATTGGATTTGTCAAGTCCCGGTTGTATCTAAACTCGCAACCACATCCCTGTTGACCTTAGTTTACCATGCTATACTTACTAAAAAGCTGCAACTGTGGAGGTGCGCATGTCGCCACGTAAACTTAAGACTGATCCGATAATCCTTGAGATGCCGTCCCAGAAGATGGCCGTTGTCCAGGGGAAAGGCTCTCCGGACAAGGTCTTCGCTAAGATATTTCCTGCTCTATTTGGCTCAGTTTATACCTTGAAGTTTGGCCTGAAAAAGAGGGGATTGGAGTCCTTTAAGGTAAGCTGCCCTCGTGCCCGCTATCCCAATGCCCCTCTCTATCCCAAAGAAGAATGGCTTATAATTGCTGGTATCCCTGTGCCCGAAAATACTACCTCTCTACCCCAGAAAGAACCGGGCACTGAGGTAAAGATTGAGACCTGGGAATACGGCACGGTAGCTCAAATTCTCCATCTCGGCCCTTATGACCAGGAAACGAAAACCATTGAGCGCTTGCAACAATTCATCACGGCAAATGGCTATGAAATAGTTGGCCCACACGAGGAAGAATACCAATCAAAGCCCGATGCTAAGATAATTAAGACACTAATCCGGTATCAGGTGAAAAAGAAGAGCTAATAGCCTGATAAATATGTGCGTGGAATGGCAGACATCCCGATGTTTGTTCAATGGCAATAAATTTAAGCTTCGATTAATTTCAAAATAGGGCGCCTACCAGTTGGGTCAGGCGCCTTTTATTTTTAGGTCTTGCGATATACATCCGGAATACTAAAATACCTAATTTGTAGTAGGTTTAATTGGTATGGTGTCCCTGGAATTCGTCCGAATCCTAGTATATGTATTCATGAGAAAGTTCTGGCACAGACATCGCGCATTAGCGATACTATCTTACATAGTACTGGCTTTCCTTCTCCTGGCAATCACATTAATCAGTGTCTGTGAAGTCACGCGGAAATATTCGTCAGCAACCTGGCGGCCGGATGAAGCTAGCTAATGCCACCGTCACGCGTGCTATCCCGCAAATACTTGAATATAGCTACGATGGCCATGCTGAGCGGCAGGGCAATAATAAACCCCAGGATTCCGGCAAAGTACCCTCCGAGAAGACTGAGTATTATTATGAACGCTGGATGAATCTGCATTTGCGAGCTCTGGATTTTGGGCGCAAGCAGGTTGTTCTCAAGTAGTTGAATCAGCAAATAGCCAAGAGCCACCCAGATAGCCTTCTCCGGCGCCGTCGACAGCGTAACCAGGACAGCTAGGCCACCACCCAGCCAGGGACCAATCATGGGCACCATTTCCATGATACCCGCAAAGATGGCCAGCGGCAGGGCAAAATCAACTCTCAAAATCATCAGCAGGGCATAGACGCAGAGCCCAACAATCAGCCCCAGCAGTAGCTGGCCGCGAATATAGCGCCCCACCGCATTTTGGAGAATAGAGAAAATGTTCTTCGTGTGTGTCCGAGTCCATAGCGGCAGCGCCGCGTAAAAGCGGTCACGCAGTCTATCCCAGTCTTTCAGAATTAAGAAGATGAAAATTGGTATGATAGCAAACCCTAAGATCATGCCTGAAGAACTCTTGACATGCACCACGCCACGCATCAGAAAGTCTTTTAGGGCATTACCCAGTGCCACGCCGGCTTGTGCGGAATACACGTCAATCTGCTGCTGAATTGCTGGCGGAGACAGTATCGGGATAGATTTAAACCAGTGCGTTATCATGGCCAGGGCATTAGGTATAATCTGGGGGGCATCCTGTACCAGGGACAAAAGGGACTTCCCCAGGACGGCAATGATATAGAAGACTATGAGGCCAATGACAGCCAGGGACAAAAGGTAAATCACCACTACAATGGTGACTCGTTTTAGCTGCGGGTTCTTGCCCACGCCTGGGAGGCGTTTCTCAACCCACCTGATAATCGGCAAAATCAGGTAGGCGAGAATGAAGCCAACGATAAAAGGTATGAGGACGCTTCGCAACACCCAGAGTAACCAGAAAACGAAGACCAGTCCCAGTATGAAAACTATGAGCCGCCAGTGCCTTCTTATTAGCACGCCGACTGAGTTCAAATCCAACCCCCACCACAGTCACCTGGACTGTGAGACAGGATGGCTCCTAACAACGGTGATAGGTGTGATTCCTCACCTCGGAGGCCGTGCGCAGCAACTCGTCTATCAGTTCTTACACAGCGCATGGGCAAACACGTTTATCTAGTTAGCCGATTGTCACTAATATGGTTTCTAGCTCTTTATTGCCTTGACCGCTGCCTGTCCCTTCCTGCTTACCTCAGATGCTGACTCTTTGACCGTGTCAATAACTCCGCTGGTCGCTTCTTTGACTGTGTCCACGACTTTAGTGGCCTTGTCCTTAATTAGCTGTCTGGTCTCTTTACCCGTCTTCGGTGCATATAGTAATGCGATAACTCCACCAATGACTGCTCCGACGAGTAAGCCGATGCCAAAACCGCTAGCCTTATCCTTATTCATTACTGTTTCCTCCTTCTTCATTACTTTCCTTTTTAAATATTTTGCTGATGCCCTCGAATGCCCTGCGGATACCTTGAATCACTGCCAGTATCGGAAGCAGTGGCTTGATACCTTCTTGAACCTGAAAGATAGTATCACCTATGCCTTTTGATACCAGTTTTATGGTATCCTTCACTTCTGTAACAATATCGTTAACATTTTGGGATGTTGTTTTAATAACCTCTTCCACTGTATTGACTGTATCATTAACACTTTTCATCAGTGTTTGTACCAGAAAGAGCGTTGTTGTTATTTTCCGATACAGACGGTAGACTAGTACTGCAGTAAAGATGAGCACAGCCGTGGTCACAAATCCCAGGATGACTATACTCAAGTCACGAAACCATTCAATACCCACTGGTCACCTCCTTTTTGCATATCTAACTCCTGAATTTCGGCAATGCGCAAATCTTGCAGCGTCTTTGCAGCCTGCTCGACGGCAGCCACTGCTGCCTTCTCCCAAGACTCTATACTGGTGCCAACCAATGTGATTATCTTGTAGACGCTGTCCAACCTGTTATCTTCCCCATATTTCTTATCTAACCTGTCCTACTTTCACACCAAATGTCACATGGCCTGCGGGGCAGGCACTGTAATGTGTTGGCATCTAATGCAGCCGAGGCCCCCGTGCCAACACCCTGCCCTCCAGGGTTGCGACGCAAAGACTTGTTTAAAGGCTGGAATGGCTAAAAGACCTTGAATATCGCCCGTAGTAGCCAGATAATTATGAGAATTACTCCGATAACAAGTGCTAGATAGACCAGCCAGCGCAGAGCAAAACCGCGGAGTAGACCCGCCAGAAACAAAACGAAGAGAATAATACCAACAACTAATAATAAGGTAAGCATATTGACCTCCTTTTACTTATCGGCACTCACTTTACTCTTCAAGAATAAACGTTATCTTCATCTGAACCCGGTACTCGGTTATTTTGCCCTTTCCATCGACTAGAACTTCCTGATTCCAAATCCACGCTCCCCTAACATTTTTAAGAGTCTTTCGAGCACGAGCAATTCCTTTTTTCATTGCATCATCAAAGCTAACTGTGGAAGATGATTTGATTTCAGTAATTCTTGAAATAGACATTAGAGCCTCCTTCGATGTTCAATATTTGATTAAATTGTTGTATGGTATGTTGTGGAATCTAACGAAATTAATCCTAGCGTCTTTACACTGAGGACTTTACTCTATTTCTCTTCGATTTCGGCTCTGGGTGCATTTTTCTTAACGGATTCAATACCATCCTTAGCGCTCTCTTTTGATTTATAGCCTTCTCCGCTGGTGGCTATGGTTTGTCCGTTAGATGCCACTAATCTCCAACGAAATTCACCTTTTGTATCTTTGTAGAGTTCGAATTTAGCTGCCATGGTATTCCCTCCTTTCTTATGCTTTTTCTTGAACCTCGTTATATTCAGATGTTAAGCCTAATGTCTATCTTCTTACTCGCGGCACCAGCCAGACAATCAGCAAGATGATTCCAATCACAAGTAAAATCCAGAGGAACGGGCCTGCTATGAACTGGAGAAGTAGACCCAGCAACCACACAATCAATAGGATAACACCAATAATCACGAGCAAATTTAACATATTGACCTCCTTTTACTTATCGGCACTACTCACCTAGCTGCCCAGCAAGGTGAGCCTGTTTGGTTATTATAAAAGCCTCCCTGATAATGACGCTCTGTGTTATGCAAGGCACAAGCAAAACACTATTTATCGGTGGCTAACTCAGTACCACCAGAGTCATCTTTAACTGAGGTACGCTATAATAGCCATTATGCCAATGATGATAAGGTAGATACCAACCAAATAATTTAGTATCTTGGGGAAAATCATAACAATAACGCCGAAAATAAGGCTTGCTATCCCCATCCATAGACCTAAAGCTGGAAACGTAATTGCTGGCATTAGAATTTTACCTCCTTTCTAAAATGAAGGGTGTTAACCCTACTATTTCTTGCTCAACAATGTGAGTATGCCCCAGACTATAAGGAAAATACCGACTATCCATACCAGTAAATGAGGAACTATGAGTATAAGTAAACCGGCAACAATTGCTATGACACCTAAAACTATGTTGCTCAAACCAAACATGCTGCCTCCTTTCTTTAGATTCAAAAAAAATTGGGTTAAACTTGTCTCACCCTAAAAAATAAAGGCCAAATCTTACCCGGCTTTATGCTGAGCGCTAGAATCTTTTCCACCAACTCGTTTTCTTTTTTTCCTTAGATTCATTTGGAGTCTTGTAATGCTTAATAATTTCTTTGATAGCTTCCTCGTTGTTTTTCTTGTTGTGTTCGATTCTGTAAACCTCAACGATCTTATCCTCTTCGTCTGATAATTCGATCTGGACTCTTACTGCCATGCTATTTAGCTCCTGTAATTACTATTAGCCGGGATTTCCCACTTCAATTCGCAACTAATCGGTTATCGACCGTCATCGCCCTTGAGCATCATATTATATACCATAGCTATACAGCTGTCAATACCCCTTCCGAGCTATCCAGTTCTACTGGAGTGTCCCCTTATCCGGGGGCTGTCACCCACTAATTAGATACTAGTGATGTGTGGCCGGGTAACAAACCGCTATAATGTTAAGTCACAAAATGAGTGATTGTTGAATGCGCCTTATAAACAATGCAATGAGCTTTGGTGCACCTTCCACCATCGCAGAGATATCGGAATATCCGATTTCATGTACTTACGAGTATTCATCAGGGAAAGAGTCTTTGATTATATTCCCGGTGATAAGAAATTTTAGATAAAATTGAAGGGGCAAACCTTTAGAGCTTGCCCCTTCAATCTCGCTAAATAAAACCTAGCTCTGTGCCCTGCGGCGCCTCAAAAATATGGTAGCCCCAGCTATAATAGCTGCAGCTAAGGCAATCCACGGGGCCAGTATCATCACCTTATTGGGTGGATAAGCAGTGCCACCGACAGTTGGTGGCGGTGCTGTGGTAATGTTCACGCTGGCGGTATCTGTGTCTGCAGCAGCAACGTAGTCAGTTACCCGAAGCCCCACAGTGTAGTTTCCAGCCGTAGCCCAGGTATGGCTAACATGTTTACCTGAGGTCTCATAGGTGCCATTATTGTCCAGGTCCCAGGCATAGGTATAAGGTGGTGTGCCGCCAGTAGCTGAGCCTGAAAGGCTGACAGGGCTTCCAGCCGTGCCCGTGTATGATCCACCAGTTTCAGCTACAAGCTCAGCTGGTGCTACACCTGATGGGGCTGTAATGGTATTGGCGATTAATGTAACTGCGGTCTGTGCCAGCGCTCTGCCGTTCAGCCTTGCGCCGGTGTTCATCGCAATCAGCGTTTTACACAATATATTTCCATTGAAGACAGACGTCGTTCCAAGGGTCGTTCCGCCTGTGACCGCCCAGAAGATGTTCTTGGCCTGTGCGCCGCCGCTCAGATAAACATGGGCACCGTTGCTCACGGTGAGATCTTGCGCTATCTGGAAGATCCAGACATCATCTGCGCCGCCCTCGAGAGTGACACCAGTGTCGTCTATTAGAACCCCGGTACCCCATTTATAGAGTCCAGGAGCGAGTGTCCTCCCGCTAATATCTCCGGCGCCCAGTTCAGTTTCATCGGGAATTGTCCGTGCAAAGGCATCGTCATACGCAGCAAGCATATCGATTTCAGCCGTGTTCACGTAAGCTGGAGTAGGAGCTGCATAGTCGTATGCATATAGCTTTCCGACCACTCGAGATGATGTCGCATATGCACCCACCAGTGTTTGTGAAAATCCAGTAAAGGCAGTGGAGGTGACTCCAGCACCAAGTCCGATATCTCCAGTAATTAGTGTGGTTCCAGTGGTTGAGATTCCTGAGCTTGCAAAAATCGCGAAATCGCCGGCCGTCCCAAGGTCAACTGGCAATTCAGGGGCGCCGGCCGTTACCGGCAGTGTCGTTACCAGGCTCAAGCCCAACACCACCACCAAGGCAACAAAAGTATAGATTGCCTTGGCATACCATTTGATTTTATTCATTTATTTCCCTCCCTCCTTTTGTTATTTTTGAGATTGCCGCGCTTTGCTCGCAATGACAATCTTGTTAATAGTTTCACCTCATGTTTGATTTAAGGCCTTCGAAAGCCCAAGGGCATGGGTGATTATCATGTTAGCCATCATCTCTTATTTAGAGCGCTCTCCTTGCATATTACTCCCACGGTCATTAACCGTCTCTGTAAAGATATTATAAAGTGCCTTTCTGTTTTGTCAATAGGCCTACACAAACCGCTATAATGTTAAGTCACATTCTGAGTGAATGTGACCTTAGGGACATAAGACGTCAAAACGTATGATAAGAAATCTCTTTGTCTTCTATCTAACGGAAAACGAGTGTGACTGGGAAGCCCCATCGCGATGATTGCTGGGGCGAGTTATAGCCACGTGACCTTTATATTGGATACGAGAACGAGTTTTACCTGCAACCTGTGATAAACAGTTGACATCGTGGGTGGGAATGCTATATCGTTTGTAATCAAAAGGAGGTGGGCCAATGCAAGCTTATTGTGTTAAGTGCAAGACCAAGAGGGAGATGAAAAATCCCAAGGCTATAATCATGAAGAATGGCAGACCGGCAACTCGGGATGTCTGCCCGGCTTGTGGCACCAAGATCTTCCGCATCGGCAAGAGCCACCTAGTCAAAGATTAGTAGGCGATCTTTTTTGGTGGCTTCCATGCTAATCTATGCTCTTTGAGGGTATTGAGTGTCATGGAGCCGTTGCAGTGTGATGGTTATCACACAAGTAAGAGCTGACATTTATATAGTGTCAGTATATGTACTTGTGACACAGAGCGTCATTTCGAAAATAAGATAGCTCACCTTAGGCGCCCGCAATCGAAACCACAAAACCCCAGGTTAGATGAAGTTGATTTTGTTGGTCACTTTAGCCATTTCCAATACCTACGAGTTCGTTGCGATGTTTAAGGTCAAACCCCGGAGGGACAGGTGAGGCCAGTTGACAGACTGCAAATAGTTTTTATTATGGGTTAACATACA